>CAVOCN010000162.1:0-4139 GCA_963694205.1 Dehalococcoidia bacterium
TCCTCTCGGGCGAGGTCGCGCCCGAGATTGTCGCCGAGATCCCTGAAGCGGTAGAAGCGGGCGTGGCCAGCTTCAAGATTTTCACCACGTTCGGCGCGGCTCGCGTGCCATACGGCCACCTGGCCTCGATATTCGAGACGGTGGGCAAAGCAGGCGGCATTATGGCTGTGCACGCCGAGGACGACGACATCGTCACTTACATGGAGGCGAAGCTAAAGCGAGAGGGCCGCGACCAGGGGCACAACCTGCATCTAGTGCACAGCAATCTTTCTGAAGATCTCGCGTTTCGCAAAGTCATTCGGCTGGCCCAGCACACCGGCACGGGCATCTACTTCGTGCACACCACCGCCAAAGAGGGAGTGCGGGCCATCGCAGAGGCTAGGGAGCATGGCCAGCCGATCTACGGCGAGGCGCTGCACAACTATTTGGAGTTCACTGCGGACCATTACAAAGAGCCGGAAGGGACGAAAATTCACACCTACCCGGCCATAAAGTACGCAGACGACAGAGACGCGCTACAAGAGGGGCTGGCCGACGGTTCGCTGTCCACAACCGCGACCGACGACTACACGACCTACAAGGATGTGAAGCTGTCGGGCAACACAGTGGAGACGGTGTGCGGTGGACACAACGGCATTGAGACCCGGCTGGCGGTCACCTACGCCAAGCTTGGGGCGACCGGCCGCGTCTCGCTGGAGCGATTCGCCGACATTACGTCCACGAACGCCGCGAAGATACTCGGCCTCTACCCCCGCAAAGGGGCGGTAGCGGTAGGCAGCGACGCCGACATCGTCATCTTCGACCCGGAAGACACCAGGACCCTGGCGCTGGATGGGCTGCACTCCGACTCGGATTACTCCATATGGGAGGGGTTCGAGTGCAAAGGCTACCCGGTAACGACCATTCTCAGGGGCAAAGTCGTAGTCGAAGACGGCAAGCTAATCGGCAGCCCGTCAGACGGCCGCTGGGTTTCCCGCAAGGTAGCCCCCGAAGTGCTGTTGCACCCCGTCTGTTAGGGGGTGTGTTAACCAGATTGCTAACCCAGTGCGGCCTTAATCAGTCCGGCGAAACGGGCCTGCTCGGCGGGGACGTCGGCTGGTTCCACCGGCACCGGTAGGGCAGCCAGCGCGTCGTGCACGGCGCCGGTCAGCACTGCCTCTTCGGCCGGCGACAGGCCCCAGCGCTCGACTGCGTCGCCGGGGCTCCACAGCGCGACCTGCCGAAACCCGTAGTCGGCGATGGCCTGGTTGGCTATCTCGATGAGTTTGTCCATCAGTAAACGGCTCCCGCGATCTGTCCGCCGTCCACGATGAGGTTCTGGCCACTTACGTAGGACGCCTCGTCGGAGGCGAGGAACAGCAGCGCATTGGTTATCTCGTCCGGCTGGGCCAGGCGTGCCATAGGGTGCTTCGTACGGTTCTCTTCGAACACCGCTGTGCTCTGGGCACTCCCTCTGAACTGAGGGGTATCTACAGGACCCGGCGAAACGGTGTTCACCCGTATTCCCTGGGGCGTGTACTGCTCCGAGGCCATAGTAGTGAGGTGGATGACGCCCGCTTTGGTTACGCCGTAGGCGGTGGAGCGGCCGGTGCCCTGGATGCCGGAACCGGAGGCGATGTTGACGATGGACCCGCCGCCGCCCTTGAGCATGGCCCGGATGCCGTACTTGCAGCACAGGAAAACGCCTTTGAGGTTGACGGCCATCATCATGTCCCAGTCGCGCTCGGAGTGCTCGGCAATGGGAGGGGTGACGATGAGGATGGCGGCGGCGTTGATGAGTATGTCCAGCTTTCCGAACTGCGTTACGGCGAGTTCGACCATTGCCTCGACCTGGTCTGCTTTTGACGTGTCCATCTGTGCCAACGCGGCTTCGCCCCCGGCGGCCGAGATGGTGGCGACGGTTTGTTCGGCGCCGGGTCGGTTGCGGTCGGCGGCCACGACTTTAGCTCCCTCAGCCGCGAACCGGATGGCAGTAGTCCGGCCGATGCCAGAGGCGGCGCCGGTGACGATGGCGACTTTGCCTTCTAGTCTTTCGGGCATTAAAACGCCAGCGCCCGCGCCGGGTTGGCTACGAGGATGTTGTTGATGTCGGACGTCGAGAAGCCGCGCGCCCGCATGCGAGGCACGATGCTTTCGATGATGTGGTCGAAGCCCTTGCCGCCGTACTTCGCTCGCTGCGCCTTAACGCACACGTCGTGGCCTATGACGATCTGGTCTCCAAAGCCCTCGGCCATCATGTATTCGAGCGTCTCGAGGCGCTGGGCGTCGCTGGACATACGGGTATGGTCGAGGTTTCCCCCGCCGATGCCGGTGTCTTCCAGCCCGAAGGTGTCCCACTCCATGTAGCACCCCGACTGGCCCAACTCCCGTAGCCATCCGCTGTCCACGGCGAATACGTCGAGGTGGCCCATGATTACGCGCCTGGGGTCGGCTCCGGCTTCCACGAGTGTGTCGAGGATGTGCGGGGGAGAGTCGGGGTGGAAACCGGGGTGGATGAGAATGGCCGCACCCGTCTCGACGGAAGCTCTTGCCGAGGCTCGCAGTACCTTAAGGGTGGTCTCGGTGGTGGGCCAAAAGTTGCCCACCTCGCCGATGACCCCGGACCGAATGCCGGTGTCGCCGACGCCGACGGTCAGGTCGCGCACTATCTCGGCCGCCAGGTCTTCTTCGCTGCGGTCCGCCAGTTCGGGCGGGTAGGAGAGGGGCACGTACCAGCTCGCGCCCATGATGATGTTCAGGCCGGTTGCTCGCGAAATACGAGCGAGCGCAAGCGGGTCGCGGCCGAGGCCGATGTTGGACGTGTCGACCAGGCCACCGCCCCCTGCGTACCTGTATTTACGGATCTCTTCCAGCGCCTCTGACTCGTCGAGCAACCGCAGGTTGTCACGGTTGGTCATGAACCTCTTCAGCAGGCCGCCCAGGCGGTCCATGGTTACCGGCGCGTCGACCCAGGACCGCTCGCTGGCTTCTTCCGGCATTTGGAAGTAATCGATGAGGTCGGTGACTAGGTGTTCGTGGGTCTGGGTGATGCCCAGTTCGCCTGGCTCTATCTGTCCCAGGACGGTCTGAATTTTGCCGGTCAAATTTAGTCTCCTCTCGGCTTCGCCTCGCTCGTCAGGGCGTCTTCGGCTCTTGGCCTCATCGCTTTGGCGATTCACTTTTCGCGCCCTGTGTTGGCGCTACAGGATTCTAGAGGATTGGGGCGCGGTTGGTGTGGCCGCGTGCTAATCTTTAGCTATTAGGAATTGGACCTTGGGGCCAACGGCCCGAGGTCTTTTTTGTATTCAGGGCACTTCGAGACTTTATAAAGGCAATGATCCCCGCCGACTCGACGCGTCCTACTGCTCCCACTGGCCAGCCCCGTCCCACAGGCCGGGCTCGCTTTACTACCCGGCAACTTAGCAAGCGCCAGGCGCTCAAGTGGACTGTCTTTTTCGTCCTGGCACCGGGTATATTCGCGTCTCTGATGGACGAGATCGGCGTGTTCCAGGCGCTGCCGAGAATAGCCGACGGCTTCGGCTCGACCATTCCCCAGGTCCAGTGGGTGGTGCTGGCCTACGTACTCACTATTGGCGCGCTCATGGTGCCGATGGGCAGGCTGTCAGACATTGTCGGGCGGCGGCGCGTGTACATGGCCGGACTGGCCGTCTTCGCGCTGGGTGGTTTGCTGGCCGGATTGGCCCCTAGCCTCACGGCGCTCATCCTGTTCAAAGTCCTCCAGGGTGTGGGCGGGGCGATGATTCAGGCTACGGCCATGGCGCTGGTGGCGGGGGCGTTTCCTGCACGCGAGCGAGGCCGAGCGATTGGTCTGTTCATGCTGGTTGCAGGAGCTGGCGGCGCACTCGGACCCATAGCCGGTGGTGCGGCGGTTACCTACCTGGGCTGGCGATGGATGTTTTTCATGAGCGTGCCGTTGGTTGTCGGTGCGCTTGCGCTGGCGGCGATCGCGCTTCCCCGGCACAAGCGAAAGATCCAGGGCGTTCGGGAGCCGTTCGACTGGGCAGGTGCACTGCTGGCAACGATGACGCTGGTGGTGTTTCTGCTCGTCATGTCCAACGGTAGCCAGTGGGGCTGGACGGCGGCACGGTCGCTGGCTGGCTTCGCCGTAGCGGGCGTTGCGCTGGTGGCTCTGGTTGCGT
>CAVOCN010000163.1:0-4133 GCA_963694205.1 Dehalococcoidia bacterium
ATGTCGGGGACGACCCCGAAGTGCTCCATGCCGAACATGCGGCCGGTGCGACCGAAGCCGCTCACCACCTCGTCAATAATCATCACCACGCCGTAGCGGTCACATATCTCGCGCACTTTTGGCCAATACTCGGGCCCCGGCATAGGCGCGCCCTGGGGTATCGCGAGAGGCTCGCCTATGAACGCCGCAATGGTGTCGGCGCCGTAGTAGAGAATGGCGTCTTCGACAGCCTGGGCGCACAAAATGGCGCACTCGGACGCAGTCGTGCCCCCAAATTCACAGCGATACGGGTTCGGCTGGGGAACGTGGATCATGCCGGGGTACGCCGGACCAAAGTCCGACCGGGGAGCGGGTGGCCCGTCACCGGCCCATAAAACTCCAGCGGTCATACCGTGATACGACCCCTTGCGGCTAATGACCCGGTACCGACCCGCCTCGCCCCGGCGCTTTTGGTAAGCGCGGGCAATTTTTATCGCGGTCTCGTTCGCCTCGGACCCCCCGGAAACCGGGAAAACCCTGTTTAAGTCGCCGGGTGCAAGTTCGGCCAATTTCGCCGCCAGCCGTATGACGGGCTCGGCGGTCGTGCCAACAGGGCAAAAGTTGACCTTGAGCATCTGGTCGTACGCCGCCTGGGCAATCTCGGCCCTGCCGTAGCCGACGTTCACGCAGCTATACCCAGCGTTTACGTCAATCCACGAAGTGCCATCCGAGTCGGTGACTCGCACCCCGTCGCCGGAGACGATCATCGTAGGTCCGCCAGACTCGGCCATTTCGACCCAATCGCGGTTGTGCATCCACAAGTAGCGCAGGGACGCTTGCCTGAGTGCCTCGCTCTCGGTGACTGATACCAATTTGATACTCCTCTCCGGTTCCTGCCCGTCGTAGGCTGTGAAACTGAGACAAGCCTGGCTCAATTCGGGCTCAACAAGGGGGCCTGAAAGTGGGTTTAATGGCACCTGGAATGCCCGAGGGAAGTATACGGCCGTGCGGTCAGTGCAACAAGCGTTTTAGGCGCTTACGCCCGGTTGGAAGTGGCAGTCACCAGCTTTGACACCCCCCCTGCGCTGTAATATCATTTCGAATGGGAAAACGGCCCGTGGCAACGTAGCTCAGTGGCAGAGCGGGCGCTTCATAAGCGCTAGGTCACAGGTTCGAGCCCTGTCGTTGCCACCGTTGACCCGGAAGCACATTAACACCCTCCTGCCTGTATGGTTCCTGAATGGCACCTCGATAGTTCCTGGATGGAACCGGAACGGTTGGCCTGCCAGGGCGGTTAGCTCAGCGGTTAGAGCGCCTGTCTTACACACAGGAGGTCAGAGGTTCGAATCCCCTACCGCCCACCAGCAAGCAATTGCCGGGCAGCCCTGTCCTGGGCATGCAGGGGTTTCTTAGAATGCCGAAGTGGCGAAATGGTAGACGCGCTGCGTTCAGGACGCAGTGCCTGAAAGGGCGTGTGGGTTCGACTCCCTCCTTCGGCACCAAAGCCCATCCAGGTCCCCGGCGAAACGGCGGGGGCCATTAGTAATAGTTTGTTTTTAAGCGCTTGTAGCTCAGTGGATAGAGCGCAGCCCTGCGGAGGCTGAGGCCGTGGGTTCGAGTCCCACCAAGCGCACTCCCCCTCGTTCATGTATGTTGCGCCTCCCGGGCGATTAGCTCAGTGGTTAGAGCGCTTGCTTCACACGCAAGAGGTCGGAGGTTCGAATCCCCCATCGCCCACCATACGTAGACCGCGATAGTGCGCGAGTGCGACGCTCACATGAAAAATGCGGAGGGCCCCTGTGACAGACTTGGAACGCGGCCGGGAAATAGCTGGCCGAATCGTCGAAAACGTCGGACGGGTCATCGTCGGTAAGGACGATGCCATCGAGCTTGGCGTTATAGCCCTCATCTGCCAGGGCCATGTGCTCATCGAAGACGTGCCGGGTGTGGGCAAAACCATGCTGGCTCGCAGCCTGGCGCGCTCCACCGGGAGCACCTTCAAGCGCATCCAGTTCACGCCAGATCTCTTGCCGAGCGACGTGACTGGGGTCTCTATTTTCAACCAGAAGACCTCGGACTTCGAGTTCAAACCCGGCCCGATCATCTCCCAAATAGTCCTGGCCGACGAGATAAACCGGGCGACCCCAAAAACCCAATCAGCGCTACTGGAAGCAATGGAGGAACGGCAGGTCACCGTCGAGGGTGTGACTCACCCGCTCCCCCGACCGTTCAGCGTCATGGCCACCCAGAACCCCGTGGAGTACGAGGGCACCTTCCCGCTGCCCGAGGCCCAACTCGACCGGTTTTTGCTCATGATCAAGCTCGGTTATCCCACTACAGAACAAGAACTGAAGATCGTCGGTTCTCAACAGTCGGCACACCCCATCGACGCGCTCGATTCTGTGGCGACGTCGGACGACATCGTCTTCATGCAGGACGCGGCCCGCAAGGTGTTCGTGGACGACCTGGTACGCGAGTACCTGGTGGCGATTGTGGAGGCGACCCGCAGCGACGAAGACGTCAGTCTAGGCTGCTCCCCTCGCGGCTCGATTGCGCTGTTCCGAGCGGGGCAGGCGATGGCAATGATGAGGGGCCGGGACTTCGTCCTCCCCGACGACATCAAGGAACTGGCCGAACCCATCGTCAGCCACCGGATGATCGTCACCGCCGCGGCCCGCATGAGGGGAACCAAAGGGGCAGACGTGGTCGGTCGCATCATCGACCGCACGCCCGTGCCCGGCGCACAGGTCAAAGGCATCATCGGCCGATAGGTATTCAGATGAGGTTCTTCGTCCTCCGCAGGTCGTACCTAATAGGCTTCCTATTGGCGGCCTCGCTCGTCACCGGGATGGCCACCGGCCTGAGCCTTTTCTATCGGCTCGTCTACATTCTCGCGTTAGTCATGATTCTTGGCTATGCCTGGAACTGGCTCAGCTTAAGGTCCATGACCGTAACGGTTGACCGGAGAACCAGGCGAGTAACCGTAGGCGACCCGGTGCAAGAGCACATCACCGTGCACAACACCTCGGGCCTGCCCAGGCCGGTCATTGAGGTGGAAGACCTCAGCGAATTGCCCGGTCTCACCACCGGGAACGCCATGAGCATGCTGCCAAATGCGTCGGTCGAGTGGACTCCGACGGGCACAGCGAGGCGACGCGGTGTGTACACCATGGGCCCGGTTGTGGCGCGAAACACCGACCCGTTCGGGCTCTTCCGTAGAGAGCTAACGATCCCGAACACCGACACTGTGGTCGTTTACCCCCGGGCGTACGACCTGCCCGGCTTCCGGGTGCCGTCGGCGAACCTCTCTGGCGATAGCTCGCTGAAACGGCGCACACACGACCTGACCCCTCACGCATCGAGTGTCCGAGAATACGCTCCAGGGGACGCACTGAGCCGCGTGCACTGGAACAGCACAGCTAGGCTGGGCAAGCTCATGTCCAAAGAGTTCGACGAGGGCCACGCCTCCGACGTGTGGATAGCCGTAGACCTGCACCGCGACGTACAGGCTGGCCAAATGGAAGACAGCACCGACGAGTACGTCGTCAGCGTAGCCGCATCGCTCGCCAAACGGTTTTTGTCCGAGGGCATGCCCGTCGGCATGATCGTCTACGGCACGGAAAAGGTTCTGCTCGGGGCCGACACAGGCCCCGACCAGATGGACCGAATACTTGAAAGCCTCGCACGTAGCGAATCGGAAGGGCTCGTCCCCATTGGCGACGCTCTCCCCGAAGACGAGGCGCAGTGGAGCCACCACACCACTCTGGTCGTGGTGACATCCTCACCCCGCCCAGAGTGGGTACGGGCGCTGGAGCAGTTGGCACGACGCCGGGTCAAGGTAGCGTCCGTGCTGGTAGACGGCAGCTCGTTCGGGGGCTTTTTCGACTCGCTTCAATCACTGCCGAACCTTGAGTCTGCGGGCATACCTACCTACGTCGTCTCTTCTGGCGACGACATCCCAACGGCCCTGAGCCAGATGCACCGGAGCGCAGGAGTCGTGGAGCCAGTTGGTGCACAGGCGATTACAAGAGAGCGCGGACATGGCCAGTAATCCAGCCGCCGCATCCGGGGCCGCGGCGTTCCGGCGAGTTGTCACCCCGAGTGGCGAGCAGGGCGAACCCCGACGAGAACCGACTCTTCTCGAAGAACTCGCT
>CAVOCN010000164.1:0-4122 GCA_963694205.1 Dehalococcoidia bacterium
TCGGATTTGGCTCGGTAACGCCGAGGTCCAACAGCAGCGGCAAAATGTTCTTCACAAAGCGCTGGCCGACTACCCCGGAGCTGGCATGGGCGAGCGGGTGGTTCGGGTACATATCACGAACCAGTGACTGGCAGTCGGTACTCTTGAAGTAGCCCAACGGCATTTTGGTAACGATGGCCTCGGCTATCGCCCGATCTGCGACGGGGTCGGCGGGCGGCGCCACTGGCCTGCGCGGACGAGGCTCGCTGCGGCTCCGCAACGGCGGCGCCGACGACCCGGAATTGGAGCGCTGAGACGAGCCGTAGCCGCCTGATCGCTGAGAGGGTGAGGGGCCACCCTGTTGGCCGCCACCCTGGTAGCCAACGGACTTCACCACGAAGATATGCTCGCTGGGGAAGTACCGGCGGATGTTCAGGGACTTGGTGCCCCTGCGGTCGGTCAGTACCCACAGGAACGGAGTCTCGCCGGTCTTGCCCTCTCCCGACTCTTCCCGGATTTTGACGTACAGGGACATGAAGTCGCTGTCGTCACTGAACACCGCCACGTGCCCGACCCGGTCGCGTACAAAGTCAGAGACCGCGTCGGTGGCGATGGCCAGGTCGGCTGAGTTCTTGGAAAGGTGTCCGGCGAAGCGCTGGATGCCGCGAACCCGGATGGTGGCTTCTTTGAACCGGGTAATGCCCCACATTCGCCACAGTTCGGCCTGGTCGGCGGGGACGTAGAGGGTCACAAGGCCGGGCCTTGGGAAGGATCTAGGCCAAGAGTCGAGCAAAGCGCCGACTAGAGACTTAGCGTCTTCCTGGAGGTTTTCGATGTCGACGTAAAGGCCGGTGGATGGCGAAGCCATTGTCGCCGATGGGCCTTTTTTACCGCCTAAGAACAAGTTGCGGATGCTGCTGAAAATACTCAATACTTTTCCAGCATACCTCTAATTGGCGAGGTTTCCCAATACCCACGGGTGTGCTTTTGCCCCGGTTTACCGGGCAATTTACCTGCCGGTAGCCGCCATTGACCCCGTGGCCTTCCTGAAGCGCCCCCCAGACGCCCCCGAAATTCTCCAGAGGCACTAAGGGGAAGGGGGCGGATTAATGGTCGTCGTCGGACCGGGCGCCGGACGCATATTCGGCTGCCCTGGCCTCAAGCTCCGGCCTGTTTAGCAGGCCTCTCGTTACCAGGACACGCTCTAACGAGGCCAGCCAGCGCTCGTAGTAGGAGGCCCCAGAGGATTCGGCGCCAGTCCCGGCATAGGGCCCAACTTCGGACTCGGCCCGCGTTATTTCTTCGATTAGATCACCCCGGAACTCCTCCCAGTCGAAACGCCGGTCGCCATGCAGCGCTACGGCGATGCCGAACGCCCTGCTCTCCCAGGGCGAGTCGAACACGAGTTCCCCGTTGCTTCGGGGAAGCGCCGCCTCGCCCGTCATCTTCGAGATGCGCCGGTCCAGCTGGTCGTCGGGTTGTTCTGGCATGTTTAAGCGACCCCCGAGGGGTCCGGCACTTTGGCGACGCCTATCATCGAGTCTCTCGTGACCAGTTCGGCTAGCTGGTCCTCGGTCCAGCCCTCTGTCCCTTCTGGCCGCTGGGGAAGCACCATGTAGCGGACCTGGGAGTTGCTGTCCCACACCCTCAGTTCTGTGTCTTCCTCGACGGTGAGGCCGAATTCGGACAGCACGGCCCTGGGCTCGATAACCACACGGGAACGGTAGGCCGAGGACTTGTACCAGGTGGGCGGCAGGCCGAGGACCGGCCACGGGTAGCATGAGCACAGCGTGCAGACGACGACGTTGTGAACCGCGTCGGTGTTCTCAGACACGGCGAGCTGGCCGCCCTCGAGGCCTCCGTAGCCCATTTCTTCCACGGCGCTGGTGCCGTCGGCCAGCAGCCTGGCTTTAAACGCCGGGTCGGTCCAGGCGCGAGCAACGACCCGGGCGCCGTTCATGGGGCCGATGTCCTGCTCGTAGGTTCGGACCACTTCGTCGATGGCGTCGGAACTGAGTATTCCTTTTTCGACAAGCAAGGACTCGAGCGCTTTTGTTCTTACCGCAGCCCAATCTTGGGCGTGCTCGTGATCGTCTCCCATAGTTGCCTCCTAGGCCTGTCGCCTCACTTATGCCGCAGCTTCAATGTGGCTTTCCCACAAATCCAGGTATACGGCCCCGCGCCCGTCCACGGCGTCGCCCCACAGTTCGACCGCCTCAAATCGGACGGAATAGATGGGCTGCTGCGGTGGTACATCGCCGTAGCCCACGTCTTCGAAAATGTGCACGCCGTAAAAGCGCTGCACGGTACCTGCCTTGCCGCGGACGTAGCGGGGAACGCGCGTATGTCCGGTGGGGTTGAAGTTGCGAACTTTCACACCGTCGCCAACCGAGAACGCGGGCTCGATGGCCGCGCCCGTTTCTGCCGGGTAACGACCGCCGAGTCTCTCTCGCATGGCGCGGCGTTGCGCAGGGTCTTCTCGGCGAGCTGGCTGTTCGTCGGGGTTGGCCATGAAGTGCCGAGTTCTTGCCTCCAATTCGGCCGGGTCGATGAGACCCGCTTGGGCCAAGAGGGTTTCTTTGGAACGTAGCGATTTTTCGTAGTACGAGACCGCCAGATATGTCTCCGGCGGGAGCACTTCTATGACGCTACGCAACTGGGGGCCGGTAGACCGCATTTTCTGCCACAGGGCCAGCGACAGGCCGAAGACGCGGCGCTCCCACTCGGCGTGAAACACCGGCTCGTCGCGCTCGATGGGGACGGGGCCGAAGCCGTGCATGCCGCCCATGTCGTGTACGCCGTTCAACCCTGGTCTCCGAATCGATCACCGGGTTTCAGGCCGACTGCCGCTGCCCATTCGGCGCCAGATAGCTTTTTTTGACCTGCGGCCTTTACCCGCCGAACCATTAGCGAGCCGCCGCTGGCGGCCACGACGAAGCCGTCCCCGTCGACGCTCACGACCTCTCCGGCCGGACGACCGGTGTCGTCGTCCTGCCTGCTCGTCTTAAAGAAACGGACTTCGGCACCGTTCAGGGTGGTTCCGGAGCCTGGCGACGGGTCGCTGCCTCGAATGAGGTTGTGCAGGTCTCGTACGGGCCTGTCCCAGTCGATGGTGACGTCAGTAGCCTTGCACCAGCTTTCGTAGGTAGCCGCAGAGTGGTCCTGCTCGATGCGGGGCGCCGTGCCCTCACGAACAAGGGTCACCGCCTCGACCATCGCATCGACGCCCAGTTGGAAGAGCTTGTCGAAGTAGAGGGAACCGGTGGTGTCGTCCGGTTCGATTTCGACGGTTTTTTGCAGCAGGACGGGGCCGGTATCGAGACCCTTGTCGGGCCAGAAGATAGTCAGGCCCGTCTTGTCATCGCCGTGGATGACCGCCCAGTTGATCGAACTCGGCCCCCGGTGAAGGGGAAGCAGGGACGGGTGGTACTGGATGGTTCCCAGCTTCGGGTTTTGCAGTATCTCGTCGGGGACGATGTCGGTTACGTAGGCCATTACGCCGAGGTCGGCCGAAAGACCCGCAAAAGCAGCGATGGCCTCGGCGTCGCGCATGCGGCCGAACTGGTAGAGGGGAACGCCCGCCTCTTTGGCCGCTGTCGTTATGGGGTCGGGCCGCCTGCCCTCTGCGTCGGGAGGACAAAAGACGCCGACGACTTCGTCGCCGCGCTCTATCAACGCCTTGAGTACCGCCTCGCCGAATGCTGACTGTCCTATTAGAGCTATCCGCATGCGGGGAATATATCACCAGCCCGTTCCCTGGCTGGCTAGGGATGACCGGCCTAGTGCCCATGTGCGACGCTAGCTGACCGAGCAGCCTTAATGACTCAGGCACGTAAAAAGCCCCCGGCCAGTTGGCCGGGGGCTTTTACTTTGCGGTTAAAGAACCCGTCTACTTGGTAAACGAGTTAGCGGGCGTTACTCCGTCCCAAGTCAGGCCGGACGCGGTGACGCTGGTCACCGTCGTCGCGTAATCACCGGCCGGTGCATTCTTCGCGTTGAACGTGATTGCCCCTCCCGACCCGGTGGTGCCTGTTCCGGTGCCGTAGAGAGATCCGTTCCTTGTTACCTCGATGGAGACGGACGCGTCGCTGGCCGGGTTGCCGGTGTCATCCTCCAGGGCGATGGTGATGAGCAGGTTCTTGG
>CAVOCN010000165.1:0-4107 GCA_963694205.1 Dehalococcoidia bacterium
CCGAGAGCTGGGGCGATTTCGCTAGCGAGGCGCTCCATCTGCTCTACCTGGTCGAACACTAGGTCGATGAGCAAGAACCGCGCGCCCGCCGCTACGATGCGGGCGAGGCCTTCGGCGCACACTTCGGGCGACCCCCACACGGCGACGCGGCTGGCCAGGTCTGCCGAGCCGTAGCGCCCCTCGGTCCAGTCCCGTAGCCGCTGCTCGGCCCTGCTTGCGTCGTCGTCGACCGCTAAGTAGACCCGCTTACCCACAGTGAAGCTTGCCGGGTCGCGGCCTTGCGCTTCGAGCCCGGCACGCACGGCGCTCGCGTGGTCGACGAACTGGTCGGTCGATGTGGACCCCGCGCCTATCCAGCCGTCGGCTATTTTTGCTGCCCTGGTGAGCGCGTTCGGGTGGCGTCCGCCCAGCCAAATGGCCGGGCCGGGCCGCTGCACGGGCTTGGGCTCCATTGCCACCCCATCCAATCTCACACTCTGGCCTGAATAGGTCGCGTCCCCGTCTGACCATAGCGCCCGGAGCGCACCGATGGTATCTGTGAGCTGGCCCGCCCTGCCCTGCTCTGACGCGCCGAACAGCGGGTAGTCCTTTGCCTGGCCACCGAGCGCGAGACCGGCGATGAGCCTGCCGCCGGACACTACGTCCAACGAAGACAGCGTCTTGGCCAGTTGCACGGGGTTGCGCTGGGTGGCGATGAGCACGGCAGTGCCAAGCTTTACTCGCGTTGTTATGCCAGCCAGATAGCTGAGCAACCCGAGGGGCTCCAGCACAGGCGCGGTACCGACTATCTGTTCCTGCACCCAGAGGCTGTGGAAGCCGAGGTCTTCTGCCCTGGCTGCGACGTCGCGCACCAGGGCCATGTCCACGCGGCCGTCGAGGAACACCTGCGGGGCTGAGAGTCCGATTTGTAGGTTCGCTGTCATGGCCTGAGTATAGCCCCGCCAGTCCGGCCAGGGCCTCCAGCGTGGGCCCGTATGCGTATATTGATTTGATGACTTTCTTCCAGGACTCGTACATAGACGGCACCGCCCCGTGGGACACCGGCAGGCCCCAGGTAGAGGTGGTCGCGCTGGCCGAGGCCGGGGAGATAGTTGGCTCGGTTCTCGACATTGGCTGCGGCACTGGCGAGAACTCTATTTACCTGGCCGGGCGGGGCCACGCAGTGGTGGGAATCGATTTGGCGCCACGGGCCATCGAACTGGCTAGAGAAAAGGCGTTAGCCCGCAGCGTAGAGGCCGAGTTCTTCGTGCGGGACGTGACCAGGCCCCTGGGCTTCGAGGTTGGGTTCGATACGGTCATCGACGCTGGCGTTTTTCACGTCTTCGACGACGAGGGAAAACGGGCGTACGTACGAACTCTCGCAGAAGCGGTGCGGCCGGGAGGGCGGCTCCACGTCATCGTATGGAGCGAGCATGAACTCGGCGAAGGCGGTCCGGCACGCTCGACCCAGGCCGAGTTGCGAGGCTTCTTCGCAGACGGCTGGGACGACATTCGAATAAGAGCGGGCAGGTATGAAACTTCCTTTAACCCGGAAGGGGCCAGGGCCTGGGTGGCGAGTATGAAACGAGCAGCGAGTATGAAAAGAGCATTGAGTGACAACGACTAACCAGTACGACCTGCTAATAATCGGCGGAGGTTCTGCCGGACTGACGGCGGCCGGGTTCGCCGTGAAATTTGGCGCGAGTGTGGCCATAGTCGAGAAGGGCCGGCTGGGCGGCGACTGCACCTGGACGGGCTGCGTGCCGTCCAAGGCGCTGCTTAAAGCTGCAAAAGTGGCCCAACAGAACCGGACTGGCGACCGTTACGGGCTGCCCGTCACTGACGAGCCCATCGACCTGGGCCGGGTAATGGACTGGGTGCATTCGGTCGTCGCCGATGTCGCCGCCGACGAGACGCCCGAAGGCCTGGGCGCCGATGGCATCGACGTAATTACCGGCGGCGCGACGTTCGTTGACCCGCACACGGTGGAGGTGGACGGTCGCCGAATCACGGCCAGCAAGATAATTCTCGCAACTGGTGCTCGACCCGTGCTGCCCTCTGTCGAGGGGTTGGCCGACGTAGAGTGCCTGACCTACCAGGACGTATGGGACCTGCGTGACCTGCCCGAACGCCTGGTGGTAATCGGCTGCGGACCGGTGGGCAGCGAGTTCGCCCAGGCGTTCGCCCGGCTCGGCTCCAGCGTAACCCAGGTCGAGTTCGCCGACCGAATGCTCCCTCAAGAGGACCCCGACATTTCGGCCCTCATGACCGCTGTATTCGATGGGGAAGGGGTCGAGCAGATATTTGGCGCGGGTGTCTCACGGGTGTGGCGCGAAGACGACGGCATTCACCTGCAGGTCGACGAGCGCGAACTGGTGTGCGACCGGGTGCTGTACGCGACCGGTCGTCGCCCAGTGGTGGACGGCCTGGACCTAGAGGCCGCCGGAGTGCTGTTCGACCACTCGGGCATACGGGTCGACGACGCGATGCGAACGAGCGCCAAGCACATTTACGCCGTGGGTGACTGCAACGGCTCGCCCCAGTTCACTCACTACGCGGGTTGGCAGGGGGCTATGGCCGCTCGCAACGCTATTTTGCCCGGCACCTCCCCCGGTACGGTGGAACTGGTGCCGAGGGTGACCTTCACCGATCCGGAGGTGGCCTCGGTAGGGCTCTCCGAAGCAGATGCTCGGGCGTTGCATGACGACGTTGTCGTGAGCAAACGCCCGATGTCACGGGTCGACCGGGCGATTACCGAGGGATCTGGCGACGGCGTGGTGAAGGCAGTGCACAGGCGTGACGGGACGATTTTGGGGGTGACCATAGTCGCCCCACCGGCTGGCGAGATGATCCACGAGTGGATTGTCGCCATGAAGGCCGGGCAGAAAATGGGCGACATGGCGCAGGCCCTGCACGCCTACCCCACCTACTCGCTAGGGGCTCAGCAGCTGGCAGCAGAGGTTCGCCTGGCCGGGGCGCTGGGCGGCATATCGGGTCGGCTGGCGAAGCAGCTGTCGAGAGTCGTCCGCTAGAGGACTTTACTCAGGCCTCGACCATTTTGGACGGCGTCATCATTTCGTAGAACTCGATCCACGTGTCGAGCACGAGTGGGTCGCCCGGTAGCGCCGCCTCTGTAACGGCGGCGGGCACGACGTTGCCTTCTCTGAACTGCGACTCTATGGCGTCGGCTGTCCACTGGATGTAGACGCGGTGCGCCTTACCCGGAATCATCGCATCGTTGTAGTACACCTGGGTTGACGACCTTTGGCCCGAAGCCTCGTATGCGTCGGCCACCCGGCGAAGCACCGAAGCGTACTTGCGGGCCATCCCTGGTTTGACGTCGTAGACCCTTCTTATTACGAACATTCCCACATGTCTCCTGTTGATTCTTAGTTCCTGTGCGGCCCATAGTATTGCGCGTCCACCTCTCCACGAACGCAAAACGCGAAACGAGACAACGACAGGGAGCACACATGAACGACAGACTGGTGACAGACGATGACATGGACATGCTCTATGTCATCCATCGCGCGATCGGGCGCGACGTGGAGGCGTTCGCGCAGGTAGTGCCGACGCTGACGCAGGGCGACTCCGAGCGTGTCACCGGCCTGCGCGACTGGTACCACTTTTTGGAGCGTACTGTTGACCTGCATCACAGGGGAGAGGACGACGAGATTTGCCCGATCCTCACCGCCAAGGTTCCCGAGTTCGAGGTGCACCAGGCCCGCATCAAGGACGAGCACGCCAACCTCCTGGTCCTTATGGCCCAGGCCAAAGATGGCTTCGAGGCCCTTACGCTCGCGTCTACAGACCACTGGATAGCCAGTCGAGACGAACTCTCGGTAGCCCTCGCGACCCTCGACGAAGCCATGAAGTCCCACCTGAGTGGTGAAGAGAACGATCTGCTGGGCTGTATGAAGACCTGCATGAGCCTGCGGGAGTTAAAAGACTTCGAAAAGGCGGGGGCGAAAAAGACGTCGATGAGCGATATCTCGGTGCTGCTGCCCTGGGTGCTTTCGGCGGCGACGGAGGAGGAGAAGGAGAAGTTCATGGAGATCTTCCCCTGGTTCGTTAAGCTCCTGTATCGCCTGTGGTGGAAGCGCAAGTTCGAGCGCATGGCCAGCCCCC
>CAVOCN010000166.1:0-4101 GCA_963694205.1 Dehalococcoidia bacterium
GCCCAAGCTGGTCGCGGCCGTGAAGACCACTGACGCCAGGGGGGCGCAACTGGCTGCCCTGTACCTGCAGCGCTCGTACCACCTCGTCCAAGAAGCCTTCTCCGAACTGGGCGCCGTTGAGCGCGAAATCGAAGAGCTAGAGGCCGAGAGCTAGAGGCGCTACTTAGCTAGAAGCGCTTCCACCTCTGCCCTTGTTGGCATGGCGGCCTGGGCACCCTCTTTGGTGACCGCCAGCGCGCCCGCCGCGCAGCCCCGTCGCACCGACTCTGCGAGTGGCCTGCCCTCGGCCAGCGACACGGCCAGTGCGCCCCCGAAGCCGTCACCTGCGGCGACCGAGTCAACGGGCTCTATCTCGAACCCGGCAACAAACCCCGACTCGTCGCCCGTGGCGTAATACGCACCCAGGTCGCCCATCTTTATGACGACCGTGGGAATGCCCTTGCCCAGTAGCGCCTTTGCGGCGGCGGCGGCCGACTCGACGCTCGTGACTTCGATGCCGGTGAGGAACTCAGCCTCGGTCTGGTTGGGGGTGATGATGTCCACGGCGTCCAGCGCGCGCTCAATGTCGGGGTGCGGCGGCGCCGGGTCCCAGAAAACTGGCACGCCTATAGCCCGTGCGGCCAGCGCGACTTCGTACGTCACGTCGAACGGCAGTTCCAGCTGGAGCATGAGCGCGTCGGCCGTCTTTAGCGCGACCTTCGCTGCGTCAACTTGCTCCCCGTCGCACCGCAGGTTCGCGCCCCGCACTTGCGTTATGTAGTTCTGGCGATCGCCGTCGAGCATGATCATGGCGATGCCCGACGCGGCTTCGGAGTCGCTGGCAATGGCCGACACGTCGATGCCCTCTTTACGCATGTCTTGGACAAGTGCCGGGCCAAATGCGTCGTTACCGACGCGGCTCACCATGTGCACCAGCGCGCCCATGCGGGCGGCAGCGACCGCCTGGTTGCCGCCTTTGCCGCCGGGAGTTGTGTAGAACAGGTCGCCCGTGACCGTCTCGCCCGGTTTGGGCATGTGCTGGGTCAGGGCGATCAGGTCCATGTTTATGCCGCCGAGAACGACTATCTCTGGACGTTTGTTGTTTTTCCGTTCACCTGGGGACTGGGTCAAGACAAATTCAACCTATGAGGCCCTCCGCCAAAAACTCTTCCAAAACGTGCGCCGGTCCCTCGTCTTCGACCGACGGTGACATCCGGTCTGCGGCTTCCGCCGCCTCGGGCACTCCGCCGGACACGGCCACGCCCATGCCCGCCCATTCGAGCATGTGCACGTCGTTGTAGCCGTTGCCGAACACCAGCGTCTGCTCTGCCGTAATGCCCAGCCGGTCACCCAGCGCAGCCAGGGCCCGGTGCTTGCCGCCGTCGGGGTGCAGTATCTCGCAAAAGTGAGGCAGCGACCGGGTGACGTGCAGCCCGTCGCCAAAGTGGGTGATGAGGTCGGTCTCTAAATCTTCTATTCGCTGGTGCTCGCCTACGGCCACCAGCCGTGTGGGCCGCATGTGGGCTATCGAGGCCAGGTTGCCTACTTCGTGCATGCGCACCTCTTGCCGGTCGCCGTAGGGCGCGGACCACTCTGTTAGCTCGCTCACGTACACGTCGTCGCCTATGAACGCCATCACGTTGCCGTCCCAGCCGTCAAGCCGGTCGAGTGCCCGCGACGTTTGCTCTGAGGTGAGCGGCACGTGCCGCAGCACCTCGCCCGTACGAGGGTCGGCCAGGTGCGCCCCCTGGAACGAGGCTATGGGCGAGTCCAAATCTAGCTCTTTCGTCGCCTGCACTGCTGAGCGAAACGAACGCCCTGTGGCTATGGTGACGACTGCCCCGGCCTCTCGCACCGCCAGTAAGGTGCGTCGCGTGCGTTCGGTTATAGGGTGCTCGGGTCCCCGGATGGTGCCATCAATGTCGAGTGCGACAAGCTTAAAGGCCATTAATCACCCGCCCCTGTGTTGACTTCCATTCGTTGCATATAATGATGGCTCCCATTATGAAGTTCAATCCCAGACGGCTGCTTTGGATGGCCATCATCCCGGCCGTTGCCATTGTCATGGCAATAGCTTTCCGTACCGCCTGAAAACCTCAGCAATCCCAAGCCCAACAACGAGACTGAGAAACAGACCTAAGACCATGACATCTGAATCGAACATCGTGCTGGCTACCAACACCTTTAAAGTCGTCGGCACCAGGCCCATCAGGCCAGACGGCACCGACAAGGTGACCGGCAGAGCCCGCTACGGTGCGGACGTTAACATGGCCGGTCTGCTGTACGGCAAGATCCTGCGCAGCCCCCACGCCCACGCCCGCATCGTGTCCATCGACACCCGCGCGGCCGAGGCCCACCCCGACGTTTGGGCGGTAGCGACGTCGGCCGACCTGGCCACGCCCGAAGACCGCATCCGCGCAGACGTTGACGGCATTGAGGGCAACTTCCGCTACCTGAGCAACAACGTGCTCGCGGGCGAGCGTGTCCTGTACGTCGGCCACCCCGTCGTCGCAGTAGCTGCGGCCAGCGCGCAGGCGGCGGCCGAAGCCCTAAAGCTAATAGACGTTAAGTACGAAAAGCTCGACGCCGTCATCGAAATTGAAGACGCTCTCGCGCCGGGCGCGCCCCTGGTTCACGAGAGCCCGGTAGTGCCGGGGGGGCATCCAAAGGAGTTCGCCGGAACCAACATTGCCTCGCACATCCATTTCGAGCAGGGCGACGTGGAAAAAGGCTTCGCCGAAGCAGACGTGGTGGTCGAGCGGGAGTTCCGAACCAAGACGATTCACCAGGGCTTCATTGAACCCCAGAACGCCACGGCGCTGTGGTCCGAAGACGGCCACCTGACCATATGGTGCAGCAACCAGGGCCACTTCGGCGTCAGGCACGAGGTGGCCGAACTGGTCGGCCTGCCGGTGTCGAAAGTCACCGTAGTGCCCATGGAAATAGGCGGCGGGTTCGGCGGCAAGATAACGGCGTATATAGAACCCGTTGCTGCCGTACTGTCCCGCAAGACCGACCGACCGGTGAAGATTGTCATGGACCGCTCCGAAGTGTTCCAGGCCACCGGTCCCACCTGCGCCAGCATTGTGCGAACAAAAATCGGCGCTACGAAGGACGGCCGCATCACCGCCGCCCAGGCCTACATAGCCTTCGAGGCGGGCGCATTCCCCGGCTCGTTCGTTGAAAACGCCTGCAACGTGGCATTTGCCTACTACGACCTGGCCAACGTACTGGTAGACGGCTACGACGTGTGCAACAACAAGCCCCGCACGGGCGCGTACCGGTCCCCCGGTGGCCCCAACGCCGCAATTGCCGCCGAAACCACCGCCGACGATCTGGCGAAAGAGCTGGGTATCGACCCGGTCGAGTTCCACCTGCTCAACGCAGCGCGCGAGGGCACTCGCCGCACCGACGGCACGCTCTACCCCAGCATCGGCGTGGTCGAAGTGGCCGAGGCCGTGCGAGAGCATGCGCACTACTCGGCTCCCCTTCCCCAGCCCTCTAGCGACGTACACCGGGTCGGCCGGGGCTTCGCAATGGGCTACAGCGGCAACGTCGCAGGCGAGGCGACCGTCATTGCTAGCGTCGTAGCAGACGGGTCTGTGAAGCTGCTGATGGGCTCGGTAGACATCGGCGGCACGCGGGCGTCCATCGCCCAGCAGTTCGGCGAGGTACTGGGCATCGGCATCGACCTCATCGACCCCACGGTTGGCGACACCGACACCGCCGGGTACACCGGCCCCAGCGCCGGTTCCAGCGCATCCCATAAGAGCGGCTGGGCCGCCCACGAAGCGGGGCTCGACGTAAAGCGCCAGCTAATAAAGCGCGCCGCCCTCATATGGGGAGTAGACGAAAACCAGGTCGACTTCGCCGACGGCGAGGCCTTCCACGAGACCGACTCCGAACTTCGCATGTCCCTGTCCGAACTTGCGGGCTTACTACACGGCACCGGCGGCCCCATTACGGGTCGCGGCAACGTGAACAAAGGCGGTTTCGCCGGTTCGTTCGCGGCCAACATAGTCGACGTAGAGGTCGACACCGAGACCGGCAAGGTCGACATTTTGCGATACACCGTGTTCCAGGACGCCGGTAAGGCCATTCACCCCAGCTACGTCGAGGGGC
>CAVOCN010000167.1:0-4064 GCA_963694205.1 Dehalococcoidia bacterium
CCGCCGCCACGTCCAGCCGCATGCCGTAGGCGGCCCTGCGATTAAACGCCAGGTGCTTGTTGGCTTCGAAGAAGTGGTAGTGCGACGTGACGTGCACGAATACCTTTGAGTCGTTCCTTACCCGGATGGTGCGGGCATCTCGGCCCGCGTTTATGGTCAGCGCACCCGCTGCTGGCCTTATCTCGCCTGGCTTTGTCATTGCCCTGGCCCCCTGATTGGCTCGTTGATGACGACCAGCTTGGTGCCGCTATCGAAGCCAGCCTCGATCTTTATGGGAGAGGCCAGCTCGGCGACGCCTTCCATCACGTCGGAGCTTGTGAGCACCCGACCGCCGAATTCCTGCACCTCGTCATAGCTCTTGCCCGCGCGAGCCTCTTCAAGGATTTCGTCGCATATCAGCGCCACGGCCTCGGGGTGGTTAAGTTTGATGCCCCGGCTCCGCCGCCGCCGAGCCATTTCAGCAACGGTGAAAATGGTGGTTCGCTCAAGTTCTTTGGGGGTAAGTCTCATCGGCTTGCTCCTTATGCTTTACAGAACCGGCCGTTTCACTGAACCGGTAACATCGGATTCCAACATGCCATTAGTCTCGGCCCGACGGGCCGAGACTAGCACGTCGCGATGCGAAAGAGGGAGGAACCGATGCCCAAGCTGCTGGGAGAACTGAGGGACGCCACCACCGGAGACGTTATCGAAGGCAGGGTGCAGGTGATCACGTCACAGGGCGAATTTGCTCACCCGGACGGCGCGTTGTTGAAAGTTGGCACCGGCGAGCCGTTCTTCTACGCAGACGGCCGCTTCGAGGTGGAGGTGCCCGGCGGGTAAACGCGGTTACTAGTCGAACGCGGCACCGAGTATCGGCCCTTCGCGCTGGAGACGGTCGTTCGCGAGGGCAACACGAAAACCATCGACGTGTCGTTGGAACGCTGGTCCAAGCTAGGCGACCAGGGCTGGCACCCCGGCAACAACGCACCTGCACTACGACGAGAAGGAGGGCAGGCCGGACGAGCGACTACGGCTAGGCCCTAGAGTCGAAAACCTTCGCATGACCGCCGTCAACATTTTGAAACGGGGCGCCCTTCAGTACTTCCTGCATTGCGACTCCTGAGTGTTAATTGGGGTGTATTACTAGAAATATGGGCCCTGCGGCACCCCTGCGGCACTAAGGAAGAAAGATCACGACGGACGCGACGGGCGCTCCGGCGGCGTTTTCTTCCAGGGCGACCAGGCCCACCCATAACCTACCAAGTTTCTTTACCGCTGAGTCCGGGTCGGTCGGGTCCAGCGTGAGATCAGTCGTTCCTTGCTCGAAGAAACCCATCCTGATACTTACGGTAATTGTCGCCTTGCCACCCCCGGCACGGGAGTCTTCTACGACCTCGGTGAACGTGGCGGTGGCCCCGGTATTCGGGTCGGGGCTGATGACGGCCTGGTCCAGAGCCAACCTGACGGGTTGGTTTAATGGCACGGTGGTCCTGCCCGATTCGTCGGACTCCAGGGCGGCAGCGAACACTAGGTCCAACCCCTCGCCGGTGGTGGCCTCACGATCAGGCTCCGGCGTAGGGGAGGGGGCCGGCGTAGAGGTAGCGCTGGCGAGCGCGGCAGCTATCTGTGCGCGCGCCTGCTCGGCGGCCGCTAGCAGCTCGGCTTCGGTCCGATTGCTCAGGACAGGGGTGAACGCTTCGCTGTCGGCGAGTGTACTTTCTTTCCCCTGGCCGCCGACCAGTGCGACCCGTCCGTCGCCCAGCAACGTACCGGTGAACCGGTAGCGACTGAGCTTCATGGTTCCAACCAGGGTCCAGGTGGCCGAAATGGGGTCGTAGACCTCTATCGAGTCCCGGTTGCCTGTCCCGCCGGCCACGATCACGTTCCCGTCGGGAAGCTCCAGGGCGACGTGTTCGGCGCGGGGGATATTGGTGTCAGCAAAGGTTCCCCAGGTATTGGTCACCGGGTCGTAGATTTCCGAGGTTTGTCGCTTACCCCGACCGCCGACGACTAGCACTCGTCCGTCCGTGAGTAACGTGGCGGTGTGCTGGGACCGGCTTACGTTCATTTGCCCTGCGCTGGACCACGTTTCGGTGGCCGGGTCGAATACCTCGGCGCTACTGAGAAATGGACCGTCCGGGTTGCCGCCTCCGGTTACGAGCACTTTGCCGCCCGTTAGCAGGGTGGCGGTGTGCCAGATACGCTTGTCGCCCATGGGCGGTACGTCTGTCCAGGTGTCGGTGGTGAGGTCGTAAATCTCGACGGTGACTGTTCGCTGTGCCGTCTCATCTGAGCCGCCGACGACCAGTATGCGGCCGTCGTTCAGCTGCACCATTGGCATTTTTTCGCGAGCCTGGTTCATGGGGGCAATCTCGGTCCACTGGCCGGTTGCCGGGTCCCATGTCTCGGCCAGTGCGGTGGCGTTGCGGTCCACCGTGCCGCCACCGGCGACGAGCACCCGGCCGTCGCTGAGGGTGATGGCCGCCGGGTTCACCCGAAACGCATTGAGGGTTCCGGTAAGGGTCCACTCGTTGGTCGTCGGGTCGTAAACCTCGGCGCTGTTCAGGTTCGCGTTATAGGTGGCGGTGTTCCCCAACCCCTGGCCCGCGATGGCCATGATGGTTCCGTCGTGAAGAAGGACCATCGCGTGGCTTTGACGGCCTTCTTTCATGGGGGCGATGGCCTCGAATTTGCCCTGCTGGGGAGAAGAAGGCGAAGAAGAGGATGTGCCCGAGACGGTCTCGTCGGTCGCACCCTGTTCCGGGGTCGACGTGGCAGCGCCGCCGCAGGCAGTGGCTGCGATTGCTGCCGAGACAAGGACGGCAATGAACAAGAGCGAGCGAGAGGGGTTTTTCATGGCGTCAACTCCTCGACAAGGACGTGGGTCCGCGTCCCGACAATTTCCTGAGTTAACGAGGGGTCGGGATTAAGCCGGGCTGTTCTCTTTCTAAACACGGCTGGATGTCATGCCTGACCGGCGGCTAGGATAGCACGCGAAAACCGGGTAGGGGACAGCTATGAACGCAACGCCCGCGTGGCCGGGGTTTCGTAGTTCGACTGGGCCGCGTTTGGCTAAGCAGGGTGCTGGTCCTGATTCCACTCTCGCCGGTAACATACTGACAACAATCCCGAAGGCTAGATGAGGGGACGAGATTAGAGGATGAGATGAGCGGCAAAACAAATAATACGAACTTGGCAATGCACGGCGGCACACCCGTGCGGGATTTGACGACAACGCCCTGGCCCGCATGGCCTCATGTTTCTGCTGAGGAGTGGGAGCAGACTATGGGGCCTGCCCTGAAGGACGTTTACTTCAGCACTGTCGAGTCCGACCCTGGACCCAACGAACCCGGCCCAAAGGCCGCCTCGTTCGCCGAAACGTTCGCCAGATACTGCGGCACGAAGTTCGGGTTCATGACACCGAGCGGCACGACGGCGCTGTCCCTGGCCATTCAGGGCGCCCTGGACGGGGACGGACTGAGCGCCCAGGGCGAGGTAGTCGTTCCCGACTACACCTACGTAGCCACTGCCAGCAGCGTGCTGCTTGCGGGCTACTCTGTGGTGTTCGCGGACATTCACCCCGAGAGCTTCACGCTCGACCCGTACTCGTTTGAGGCGGCAATTACAGATCTTACGGTGGCAGTGGTCCCAGTCCATGTTGCCGGGCACCCCGCTGATATGGAAGCGATTAACCTGATCGCACACAAGCACGGGATTAAGGTCATCGAAGACTGTGCCCAGGCCCACGGTGCCGAAGTCGGCGGCCGAAAGGTCGGTTCGCTGGGGGACGTGGGTGCGTTCAGCTTCCAGGCCACCAAGAACCTGACGGTGGGGGAGAGCGGCGCGGTGGTGACGAACGACGAAGCCATATTCGGGCGGATTCAACGGATCAGAGACATGGGTCGCCAGCCCGGCGGTGCACGCTGGGAGTACTCGACGCTGGGCTGGAACTACCGGGTTTCGGACTACCTGGCGGCGGTGTTACAGGTACGCATTGGCGACCTCGACTCGCAGAGCGCGCAGCGCAGCGCGAACGCCGCTTACCTGTCTGAGGGCTTGCGGGAGATAGAAGGGGTCATCCC
>CAVOCN010000168.1:0-4055 GCA_963694205.1 Dehalococcoidia bacterium
CCCGATCGTCGGACGCGGCGGGCGAATCTCTGGGCACACGTTCCGTTGACGGTGCCGGCGGTCGACCTCCGGGAACGAGCGTTGCTGGCGGTCGTGATGCCGGCAGTCCGCGTTCTGGAGGGGCGACGGTCAGGTCGCGACCGGGAGGGCTGAGCAGTGGTCTGAGCCGCAGTGCTGGGGACCGGACCTCGTTATCAAGACCGGTTGGCGGAGCTCGGCAACCTATCGGCGGGGCGAGGTCTGGCGTGGCGCAACGAAGTGGAAGCGGCCGGTCGATGACAACCCCGTCATCAGCTCTCGGCCACCCCTCAGTCACAAGCCGCGGCACGACCTATAGTCGGCCGTCGATCTCCACGCGAAGGGGGGAGTCCTCCAGCAGCAGCCGCTCGGTGGGGACCAGGCGGCCCCAGATCGCGCCACGCGGCGCCGGGCCGAGTCGTTCGTCCGTTGGTCGGCCATCCGCGGGCTCACGTCCTTCGACGCCACGGGGTGGCTCCGGCGTGGGCCGATCGGGTTCAGGCTCGCGCGGCGGCTCGCGCGGTGCAGTCAGCCGCGGGAGCGCTCGCCGACGTTAGACGCCAACGGGGGTGGTCACGGGGCGACTAGAGTCGCTCCGTGATCCCTACCGTTACGCCCCAGGTCAAGTGCCAGACAACCAATGAAAAGGGCATGAGTGGATCCCAATAAACGCCGAAAAGTCCTGCGCCGTAGAGCAACGGCATGATGACCATGCCGGCAGCGATCCCGACTACCGAGCCCCAGATAGCGCCCCGGATAGCCGCGCCGCCCGGCAAACGATGCCGCATCACGCGGCCGTAGACGATGCCAAGTAGCGTGCCTAGCCCGAGTGTCTGCAACGCGCCCAGGATCCAGGCGAACCCAACGTCGGTCGTGTCCGGCGCCAAGAGGTTGCCGTTCCAGAGCGCAACATCGATGCGCGGCAGGCCGACCCCTGGCAACCAGTAGCCGACAGTGAGGGCGACCCAGGTCGCAGCGAGGCCGGCGAGGGCCAGTGCGCGTATCGGGCGGTTGTTTTCCATGAGCAGCGCGTTGCCTAGTTACGGCCTGGCCAGGTATCGAGCGCCCCGGTCAGACGACAGCGGTCCTTGAACGACTCCCAGGTGAAATGCCGATGGCAGATCTCATGTTCCTCGGGAGCCCAGCACCAGAGCACGTTCGGGTCCAGCGTGCGGAAATCTACGGTGAAAACGCCTTTGGGTTGCGCCCCGAGGGCAAGAATCGAGTGAGCCCAACGGCCCAGCAGCTCGCGCGCCTCGTGGTCCGCCTCTGATGGATCCGGTCCGTCAGAGGCGTGGGCCGCCCTCTGTAGGGTGTCCAATTCGCCCTTTGTGCGTGATGTGAGGCGTTGGACAGTGGGCAGAAGGGTATTCGCCTGGTCGAGCGTGAAAATACGGAACCGGTGTAATATCAATGGCTTAGGACCATCATTCGGGGACGGTAGCACGCTCGCACCGGGCTGACAAAAGCCCCAATGCCCTCTTGCCACCGGGTAGCTCTGTCTCTATCATTACCGCTCACCCTAGCCGACAAGGACGGGATGGTCAGCCCCCCCACCCCCGACCCCCGTCCTTTGAGGGATTCCGGGTACCACCCACAGCCCACCCCACCGGAATCCCGCTATCCGAGCCGGGCCGCGGTTCACGCCGCGGTCCGGCCCGATATTTGAGGAAGCCGGGTCGCCGAGCCCGGCTTCCTTTGTTTTTTGCCCGGAGTATTTGATGACGTTCGTCCCGTTCGCGATGGAACGATGGCAGTCGATTCACGAGCACGCCGTCGACCTGAATATCTCCGAGAGTGGCGTGCACCCTCTGCGTCTCCGTGAGCTAACCAACCTGGTCGGCTTCGAACGGGAGGCTCTCGACGATCTGCTGCTCGAGTATGTGCAGTCGAATGGCGGACCCGCATTGCGGGAGCGCATCGCCGCGATCTACCCCGGGGCCGCGGCCGAGAACGTCGTGGTTACCAACGGGAGCGCTGAGGCGAACTTCGTTGCCGCATGGGACCTGGCTAGCCAAGGCGGCGAGTTCGTCTTTATGGAGCCCAACTATTTCCAGATCCGCGGAGTCGCAGAGAATCTGGGAGTTCCCGTCAAGAGCTGGTGGTTGGATCAGCCGGATTGGCAGGCAGACCTCGACGCCCTCGACGAACTGGTCACGGACGACACCCGGGCGATCTTCGTGTGCAATCCCAACAACCCGACGGGTCGTTGCTTTGGCGAGGAGTTCATCGCCGGGGTTACCGCCATCGCCGACCGTGTCGGCGCGTGGGTACTTGCCGACGAGGTGTACCGCGGCGCTGAGTTTAACGGGCCAGAGACGCCATCTTTCTGGGGTTCGTCCGAGCGCGCCATGGTGGTGAGCGGCCTATCCAAGGCCTACGGCCTGCCGGGGCTGAGAATCGGCTGGGTGCTTTCGGGATCGGAGCAAGCCGATCGTCTGTGGGCCAGAAAGGACTACACGACGATTTCGCCTAGCGCGATCAGCGAAGCCCTGGCCACCGCGGCTCTAGCACCCGAGCCGCGTGCGGCGCTCCTGGCTCGTACGCGTGGCATCCTCCGTGCGAACTGGCCGGTTATGGAGCACTGGTTGGAGGGGCGCTCGGACATGTTCCGATGGCAGTCTCCGCAGGCTGGCGCGATCGCCCTCATCGAGTTTCGTCACGATGTCGACACCGAGGCGCTGGCCGAAATGCTGCGGGTTCAAGAAAGTTGCCTCATTCAGCCGGGAAGTCAGTTTGGCCTGCCCCGTCACCTGCGTCTCGGTATCGGCCCCCCCACGGCGTGTCTCCAGGACGGGCTGGCCCGCCTCGGCCGGGTAATCGAGCGGACGGTATCCCCCGCGACCTCTCAGGTCTGAGATTCGATGGCGATCAAGCGGATCTTCTCGGGTATCCAGCCCACCGGTGACCTGCATCTCGGTAACTATTTTGGTGCCGTCCGCAACTGGGTCGAGCTCCAGGCCGGCGACGCTGAGACGCTCTACTGCGTGGTCGACTACCACGCCATCACGGGGACTATTGAACCCGAAGAGCTGCCGCGTCGGACGCTGCAACTGGCCGGAGATCTGATCGCCTGCGGCATCGATCCTCAGCGCTCGATCCTCTTTGCGCAGTCGCACGTGCCGCAGCACACCGAACTCGCCTGGGTCTTCAATGCTTTTGCGGCGTACGGTGACCTCACCCGGATGACCCAGTTCAAAGACAAGTCGGGTCGCACGAAGCACGTGAGCGCGGGTCTCTTCACCTACCCGGTGCTGCAGGCAGCAGACATCCTCCTGTACCAGGCAGATGCCGTGCCTGTCGGTGAAGACCAGGCCCAGCACCTCGAACTGACTCGTGGCATCGCGCGCCGCTTCAACCAGGTTGTCGGCCAGGACTACTTTCCCGATGTTCAGATTCTCTTGACCGAGGGCAAGCGCATCATGTCGTTGGCCGACCCGGACAAGAAGATGAGCAAGAGCCAGGGCGAGAAGCACTACGTTGGCCTGATGGAGTCTCCGAAACGAATCGCCAAGAAGATCAAGTCGGCTGTGACCGACGTTGGGGGCGAGGCCCGGGACGAGTTGAGTCCGGGGGTCGAAAACCTACTCGGCCTCCTGCGACTAACGGGCGACACCGCGCAAGCGGATGAGTTCCGCGATGTCGCCCAAGCGGGTGGGCTACTGTACGGTCACCTCAAGGTTGCGGTCGCAGACGCGGTGGTGGCGATGCTCGAACCTATTCAGCAAAGACGGGCTGAGCTCAGCGATGACGATGTGCGGGAGATTCTCGCGGATGGCGCTCGCAGGGCAACGGATATTGCCGCGCCGGTCATGGACCAGGTGCGAAGCCTCATCGGCGTGGGCCCCGGCCAGCGCGTCTAGGCAATAGGGCTGCCGAGAGCCGTTCGATCTGTACCCCGGACCTCCGGACGCCGAGGGATCGCCGACGCAGTATCTGTCTCCTCTTGGCCATCAAAAGTCACTATTACATAGACAGAAATTGCATAGCGCGACAAAACCCGTTAAAACGTATCCAGCATCCTATATCCAACGCTT
>CAVOCN010000169.1:0-4043 GCA_963694205.1 Dehalococcoidia bacterium
AGCCAATAGCTCCTCGCGTTCGGCTATGTCCTGCCGCGACGCGTGCTGTTCCCGCATTTCGTGCAGTTCGTCGAGCAGCTCTTCGTGCGAGGGGAGGAACTCGTGCAGCGGCGGGTCGAGCAGGCGAATGACGACCGGCATGCCGTCCATCGCAATGAGAATTTCCTCGAAGTCGCCCGACTGAATCCCCTGTAACTCTTTTAGTACCTGCCTATAGCGCCAGGCGTTCAGTTCGTCGTCGGGCCACTTGGAGTACGCACTGGCCGCCAGGATCATCTGCCTGACGAGGTCCAACCGTTCCGGCTCGAAGAACATGTGCTCGGTACGGCACAGCCCCACGCCGTCCGCGCCGAACTCACGGGACAGCGCCACCTCGGGCCCGGCGTCGGCGTTGGCTCTGACGCCCAGCCGCCGGAACTCGTCCGCCCAGCCGAGCAGCCTGGCGAGATGGTGCTCTTCACCGACCCTGGCCTCAACGGTCGACAGGGCCCCAATAAACACCTCGCCCGTGCCGCCGTCGATGCTTATCTCTTCGCCCTCTTTGACCGTCTTTCCCTCAGACCGCAGTTGATGGAGGTCGGCCCGCACTTCGAGCGACTCGGTGCCCACTATGCAGGGCTTACCCAGGCCACTGGCGACTACGGCTGCGTGGCTGGTTGCGCCGCCCCTGGCGGTCAGCACCCCGGCCGCGGCGATGATGCCGTGCACGTCCTCCGCGCTCGTCTCCGGCCGAACTAATACAACTCGCTGGCCCTCTGCCGCCAGCTTTACCGCCCCGTCGGCGCTCAAGGCGACTACCCCTGTCACGCCTCCGGGAGACGCACCCAGGCCAACCGTTAGTAGTCGGCCGCTATCTCTCGCGTGAGCCGCGTCCGTCTCGTCCAGCCGGGGCAGCAGCAACTGGTACACCTGGTCGGCCGGTACGCTGAGCAGCGCCTGCTGTCGCGACAGGGTGCCCTCGTCACACATTTCCACAGCGATGCGGACGGCGGCGCGGGCGCTCCGCTTCGCTTCACGGGTTTGCAGGATGTATGGCTTGAGGCGCTCGACGGTGAACTCTATGTCCTGCGCGTCCCCGTAGTGGGCCTCGATGCGCGCCGCTACGTCGAGCAGCTCTTTGTGTACGTCGGGCATGGCCCCAGCCATTTGTTCCAGTGGCAGTGGCGTGGCAATTCCTGCCACCACGTCCTCACCCTGAGATCGCGTGAGGTATTCACCGAATATGCGCTTCTCCCCGCTGGCCGGGTCGCGGGTGAACAGCACGCCGGAGCAGCTTTCTTCGTCCACATTGCCGTAGACCATCGCCACTATGTTCACGGCAGTACCGAGATCATCCGGTATGCCTTCGTGCGCCCGGTAGTCCTTCGCTCGCCGGGTGTTCCAGCTTTCGAAGACGGCCATGACTGACTGCCTCAACTGGTCACGGGGGTCGAACGGGATGGGCCGCATGGCCTCGGCCTGTATTACCGAGGTCAGTTGTTCGAGCAGTTCTTTTGCGTCTGCGGGTTCGAGTTCTTCTATTCGGTGCGAGCCCGCAGACGCGCGTGAGTCCGCCATTACGGCCTCTATTGGTTCCCGGCTGACTCCGAACACGACCTCGGCGAACATCTCCATGAAGCGCCGTTGCACGTCGAGGGCGAAGCCGGGCCCGTAGTTGTGCGCAAGTGCGCCAACGACCTCGTCGTTGATGCCGAGATTTAGCACGGTGTCCATCATGCCCGGCATGGAGACGGCGGCACCCGAGCGTACCGAGACCAGCAGCGGGAATTCGCCGTAGCCGAAGGTCCGGCCCGACTCGATTTCGAGCAGCGACAGAGCTTCTTCGATCTGCTCCCACATGCCTTCGGGCGGCTCGCCCGTGCTCAGGTAGTGGCGGCAGGCCTCTGTGGTAATGGTGAACCCGGGAGGCACCGGGTGGCCGAGGCGAGCGAGGTTGGCAAGCTCCGCCCCTTTTCCGCCAAGCAATTCCCGTCCTGGCCCGTCGGGCTCGGAGAACGAGTAGACCCAGCGCTGTTTAGATGCACTCATCCCGTTTTTATTAGAGGGTCCATGAGACGGTCGCAATGTTAACGAACCACCGGGCTCCGGACAATCAGCAATTTTAGTATCTGACAGATTCGGCCGGGGACCGGTTGCCACAGGCCTTGAGCCTCCGGTCGGCCGGGGGTTAACCTATAGGCCGTTTACACCAATGACTACCCCACGTACCAGACCCCCCGCATACGATCACGCCGCCGCCGAAGCCAAATGGCAGGCCCGCTGGACCGAGTCCGGCCTGCACCGCGTATTGGACGACGACCCCCGGCCCAAGTGGTACGAACTGACCATGTACCCGTACCCGTCGGGCGACCTGCATATCGGCCACTGGTACGCCATGTCACCGGCCGACGCCCACGCTCGGTTTAAGCGCATGCAGGGGTACAACGTCATGCACCCTATGGGCTTTGATGCGTTTGGGCTACCGGCCGAAAACGCAGCAATAAAACGCGGCATCCACCCGGCCGAGTGGACCGTTAAGAACATGGCCAACATGCGCCGACAGCTGCGGTCTATGGGCACGGTGTACGACTGGGAAAGGGAAGTAGTCACCTGCGAGCCGGAGTACTACAAGTGGAACCAGTGGTTCTTCCTTCAATTTCTGAAAAACGACCTCGCCTACCAGTCCTACGCCCCGGCCAACTGGTGCCCCACCGACCACACCGTGCTGGCCAACGAGCAGGTGGTGGACGGCAAATGCGAGCGCTGCGGTGACGAGGTTATTCAGCGCGACCTGAACCAGTGGTTCTTCCGCATAACCAAGTACGCCGAAGAGCTGCTCGACGTCTCCAAAATCGACTGGCCGCACAAAATCAACGTCATGCAGACGAACTGGATCGGCCGCAGCACCGGCACAGAGATCGGGTTCGACATCTCCCATCTTGGTCTTGCCGAAAAGGCGATAGAGACTTTCACCACGCGCATCGACACTATCTTCGGCGTCACGTTCGTCGTGCTCGCGCCCGAGCATCCGTTGGTGAAAGAGATAACGACGCCCCAGCAGCGCTCAGAAGTCGAGGCGTACGTCGAGCGCGCCCGTAAGCAGAGCGAGATCGAGCGCCTGGCCGTCGACAAGCCCAAGACCGGCGTTGCAACCGGCGCACACTGCGTCAACCCGCTCTCCGGCGAGCGCGTGCCCATACTCGTCGGCGACTACGTCTTGCTCAGCTACGGCACCGGCATCGTCATGGGCGTGCCGGCGCACGACGAGCGCGACTTCGTGTTCGCCAAGACCTACGACCTGCCCATTCGCGTCGTCGTCGCGCCCCCTGAGTGGGACGGAGGCGAGTTAGAAGCTGCATACACAGCGCCGGGCACGCAGGTGAACTCCGGCGAGTTCGACGGGCTGCCCAGCGAGCAGGGCAAAGAGCGCATCGCCGAGCACATCGAGGCCAACGGATGGGGCTCGCGCACCGTCAACTACCGCATGCGCGACTGGCTCATTTCGCGGCAGCGCTACTGGGGCACGCCCATCCCCATCATCTACTGCGACGAGTGCGGCACCGTGCCCGTGCCCGAGGCCGACCTGCCCGTGCTGCTGCCGGACGACGCCGAGTTCCGGCCCACCGGCGAGTCGCCCCTGGCGCTGCACGAGGGCTTCGTCAACGTTCCGTGTCCCCTGTGCGACGGACCGGCCAAGCGCGAGACCGACACCATGGACACCTTCGTGGACTCGTCGTGGTACTACCTTCGTTATGCCAGCCCCAACTACGCAGACGGGCCGTTCGACCCGGCGGCCATTAAACAATGGGAGCCGGTCAACCAGTACACCGGCGGGGCAGAGCACGCCGTCATGCACCTGCTGTACTCGCGCTTCTTCGTGCGGGCATTGCGTGATCTGGGCCTGTTGGATTTTGACGAGCCGTTTACCCGGCTGTTCAACCAGGGCCACATAACCCACGCTGGCGCGCGCATGAGCAAGTCGCGCGGCAACGTGGTGTCGCCCGACCAGTACGTCGAGCAGGCCGGTGCCGACGCCATTCGCTGTTATTTGATGTTCCTCGGAC
>CAVOCN010000170.1:0-4032 GCA_963694205.1 Dehalococcoidia bacterium
AGGATGAACGGCAGGGTGTACAGCGCATGCCTGCCACTGACCGCGAGTTCCGGGATACGGCGCAGGCCGCCACCGAACGACGCTATCACCGTGTAGGAGGAGACGACGAACGCGATGATAAGCGCTATGTAGCCGATGTCGACGATCATTTGATGGTGATGACCAGTTTGCCCTTGGTGGCGGCTGTGCCGAAGTGCGTCATTGCCTGGGGGGTTTCAGCCAGGGGGTAGGTCGTGTCTATTTCTGGCACGAGCTTGCCTGCCTCGAATAGTTCGGCGACTTTCTCTATGTGTTTGTTCGGCTTGTGAAACACGAGTCCCATTTTCTTGCTTGTGACTCTGGAAAACCAGGGCCCCAACGCCATTAGCTGGAAGATGCCGGACGTGGCCCTGTCGACTTTTCGCCAGTGTCTACCCTCGTAGCTACGGCCTCCAGCGGTTTTCCGATTTGTACGGCGACAGCGTCATGACGGATCCCCGTCGCTCATCGCCCGTTCGATCCGTTCCGAATAGGCAGCCAACTCATCATCGGTCAACTCAATATCATCAAGAATCTCCCCAGATTCCCGCCCCCGCCTCATGCCCCGCAAAGCCAAAAACAAAACGAAAGCCCCCCCAGCGACAGCGATGGGAGGAACAACCCAGATAATCAGATTAAACCCCGAAGCCGGGGGAGCAAGCAAAACCGAGTCGCCATAAGACTCGACGAAGTGATCTTTTATTTGCTGCTCGGTCCACCCCTGCGACAGCCGGTCATAGACGATGCCGCGCATGCGCACGGCGAGGGGGTTCTGGGACTGGTCGATGCTTTCGCCGGGACAGACCGGACACATGACGGCCTGGTTGATCTCGTAGGCATGGCGCTCAAGCGCGGTGAGGCCGTCATCCCGTGAACAGGCCGCGAGCAAAACGGCCAGAAGCGAGACGGCCGCGAGGAGAAAAACAGACCTGCCGAGACCCGTGGGCGGCATTACGCGGACCTGTGAAATCTTTCCCATAACGGCAGGGTCCAGAGTATCATGAGCGGCGATGGGCTCACATAAACGCCCCAAAACAAAAGACGCAGGCAGCAATAAGTTGACGACAAACAACAAGCCCAATTCGGCACCGTACGAACACCCGAAACTGCGGTCGCTCGACGCCAAGTGGGTCGAGCACGAGGGCCGCAATCTGCTGTACCTTCGCGACCCACTTTCGCTGTCGGACGACAACGTGTTGGTGCCGCAGCCGCTGGTGCCGCTGCTGGCCATGTGCGACGGGTCCAGAGACCTGGCCTCATTGCGGGCCCGCTTCACCCAGCACACCGGGGTGGAGCTGGAAGACGGGCAGTTCTTCGCGCTGTTCAAGCGGCTCGACACGGCGCTGCTACTGGAGAACGCGACGTACGAAAAGGCCATTAAGGGCGCACTGGCCGACTACCGGTCGGCACCGCATAGGGCCATGTCCCACGCCGGGGCCGTGTACCCCGAAGACGCCGACGGGCTTAGGCAAATGATCGCCGACTTCTGCGAGGCCGCGCCAATGGTGTCGCCGGGCGACACCGGGCAGTTAGTGGGCATGCTCAGCCCGCACATAGACTTCGCCAGGGGAGGGGGCACGTACGCGGGCTTGTGGCAATCGGCCGCAAGCGACCTTGAAGGCATCGAGCGAGTCATCGTACTGGGCACCGACCACTCCGGCGGACCCGGCGCGCTGACCCTGACGCGCCAGAACTACGCAACGCCGTTAGGCCCGCTACCAACCGACATAGCGGTAGTAGACATGCTGGAAGCGGCCCTGGGCGAAGAGCAGGCCTACGCCGAAGAGTTGCACCACCGCAGCGAGCACTCGATAGACCTGGCTTCCGTTTGGATGCACAGCTTTATGGAGGATGCGGCCCCGACTCTCGTACCCGTCCTGTGCGGCTCGTTCGCCGGGTTCGTCGAGAGCGGCGAAAGGCCGGAGACCGACGCTCGCATAGACGCCGCCATCGACGTGCTGGCACAGGCGGCAGCGCAGCGCCGAACGCTAGTGATCGCTGCCGGTGACCTGGCGCACGTGGGCCCGGTGTTCGGCGACGCTACGCCGATTGCGCCCGCTGCCAGGCACGCTCTGGGGCTGCACGACGACGAGTCGCTGGCGGCTATTTGCGAGGGCGACGCAGCGGGGTTCTTAAATTTCACCGTGCAAGAAGGCGACAAGAGGCGCATTTGCGGGCTGTCGCCGATCTACCTGATGCTAGAAGTGCTACGGCGGGCGCATGGAAAGCCCGCAAGGGGGATGTCGATGGGGTACGAACAGTGCCCGGCCGACGACTCCGGCGGGTCGCTGGTGTCTATCGCCGGGGCGCTACTGTACGTCTAGGACGCCTCGTCTAGGGGCTGGCTTAAAGCGCGGCTATGGCAGCGGGGTCGCCGTTGGCGGCGAGTAGCTCGGCCATGCGGGCCAGCTTGTCGGGGTGGTCGAAGCGGGCCGACTCAACGACCGTACTTACCGCATCCATAGTGGCGAGGGTGTCGTGCTCGACGACGAGCAGCGCGGTGCCCTCTTCCGACGCCTCGTAAGTTACGTACTCAATGGGGTCCACGCCTTTGGTTAACACCAGCACCTTGGTAGGTGTGGCAAGCGCGGACATCGCCAGGTCGGGGCGGTCGCCCCGGATTATGACGGCCTTGTCTGTGCGGGTGCCGAAGTAGATAGCGCCCTCGTCGAGCATCCAACCGCCGACGAGGAAGTGTTCGATAAGCCCGTCCGCGCCTTCTTCACCTTGCACGAACCGGCCATTCAGGTGCTCGGCCAGCTTGCCCACGGTAACGCCGAGCAGACGCCTGTCGTCGGGAATAATCGCCAGCACGGGCGTGCCCGCGGCGTTTAGCTCTGCCGCCAGTGCGTCGGCCTCGTTACCGGCGTATGCGCCGCGGGCATTCAAAACCACCCCGGCCAGTCGTTCGGCGTAAGGCCCGGTGTGGCCGGTCACGTCAGAAGCAGTCATGCCATGCGCGTGGCGGACGACGACGACGACTTTGGCGTCGAGCGCGTCTGCCAGCGCGGCCGTGTTGTCGGCAGATAGCTCCGAAGAAGCCTCCACCACGGCCAAGTCGACTTTCAACGCCTTGAGCGCCTTGGCCGTGTCGGTCATGGACTTCTTCGTTAGCCCATTGGAGGGGATGGCCTGCCCCGTTACTTCGTCACCGCCTAGCAAGCTGGCGAAGACGGCCGAGTCTGGGCCAATTTCGTCCGCGCTGCCGAAGGGCTTTAGCGCGGCGGCCGTGCCCCCGGCCGCGATGACACGGTGTGCGAGTACGGCTGCGACGGCGGTCTTGCCCTCGCCCCGGTCGGTGGAAACTACTAATACGTTGCTCATACGGAAGAAAGTATAGCGCGGCGTGTCACTGGTAACATCGCGGCACTCTGGCTACTTGGAGACCAAACATGACGAGCGCTACAGGCGAAATGACAGGCAAGACGGCGATTGTGACGGGCGGCGGCTCCGGCATTGGACGGGCCGGGGCACTGGAGTTTGCCCGACTGGGTGCGAACGTGGTGGTTTCAGACATCGATATCGAATCGGCCAAAGCAACAGCTTTGGCCATAGAGGCCACCGCCGCCGGAGCTGCTGCCGGAGCCCGCGCAGTCTCCATACGCACCGACGTGTCGGTGGACGCCGAGGTTGAGGCGATGGTGGACTTCGCGGTGGCCAGCTTTGGCGGCCTCGACTTCGCCTTCAACAACGCCGGTATAGCAGGGCCAATGGCCGACACGGTGGGCTACTCCGAGGCCGACTTCGACCGGGTAATAGAGATAAACCTCAAGGGCGTGTGGCTGTGCATGAAGCACGAGATACCCCGAATGCTGGACCGAGGCGCGGGTTCGATAGTGAACACCGCCTCCATCGCCGGGCTGGTGGGCGGCGCGTCGGCGGCCTACAACGCCTCCAAGCACGGCGTCATAGGCATGACCAAGCAGGCGGCGCTGGAGTACTCGGCGCGAGGAGTGCGGGTGAACGCGGTGTGCCCCAGCATCATCCTCACTCCAATGATTGAGGGAGTGTTCA
>CAVOCN010000171.1:0-4020 GCA_963694205.1 Dehalococcoidia bacterium
ACCTGAAACACCCCCCGTAACGCCGAATGACACCATTCAGCGGCCCAACACCGGTTACGGCATATCCAAGGTGTTCGGTGAGTTGATGGGCAACTACTACCACTCTGCCGTGGGGCTGGACGTGCGCGGTGTCAGGCTACCGGGGATCGTGAGCTGGAAAGTTGAGCCGACCTCCGGTACGACCGATTACGCTGTGGCGATTTTCTATGGCGCACTGAAAGAGGGCCGGTACACCTGCTACCTGCGACCCGACTCGATGCTGCCGATGATGTACATGCCGGACGCCGTTCGTTCGCTCATCGGCGTGGCCGAGGCAGACGGCTCGAAACTTTCGCACAGGGCCGACTTCAACGTGGCGGCCGTCAGCTTCACACCCGAACAACTTGGCAGGGCGATCAAACGACGATTGCCCGACTTCGAGATGAGCTACGAGATCGACCCGCTGAGGCAAGCAATAGCCGATTCTTGGCCCGACGAACTGATAGACGACGTCGCCCGAGAAGAGTGGGGATGGCGACCGGAGTACGGCCTGGACGAGATGGTCGACGACATGTTCGAGAATCTTGGCCGCAAGCTGGGCCGGGGGTTGGGAGACGAGGTGCCTATAATGGGCCAGATTACTCCTGAGACCGGACGTGTATGACAACAACCAGACCGCGCACGCTATTTGAGAAAATATGGGACGCCCACGTCGTCCGCGAGGAGGAGGGTCAGCCGACCGTCCTTTACGTGGATCTGCACCTCGTCCATGAGGTGACCTCGCCGCAGGCTTTTGAGGGTCTACGGTCAGCCGGGCGCGGGGTCCGGAGAACGGACCTGACGATCGCTGTGATGGATCACAACACGCCGACGTGGGACCTGTCCATTCCAGTAAAGGACCCCATCGCCCAGCAGCAGCTCGATGCGCTTCAGCGCAACTGCGACGACTTCGGGGTCGAACTGTACGACCGCTTCAGCCCGAAGCAGGGCATCGTGCACATTATCGCCCCGGAGCAGGGTCGCACCCAGCCGGGCGGGATAATCGTGTGCGGCGATAGCCATACCGCCACTCACGGGGCGTTCGGTGCCTTTGCCCTGGGTATCGGCACCTCTGAAGTCGAACACGTGCTGGCCACGCAGACCTTGCGTCAGCAAAAACCCAGGACGATGGAGATAAACGTCGACGGTCCGGCTCCGGAAGGCGTGTCGGCCAAGGACATCATCCTGGCCATCATCGGCCGCATGGGCGTGGCAGGTGCTGTAGGACACGCGATTGAGTACACCGGCCAGGCCATCACCGACCTGTCGATGGAAGGCCGAATGACTGTGTGCAATATGTCCATTGAGGGCGGCGGCAGAGCGGGCATGGTCGCACCGGACGACACAACGTTCGAGTACCTGCGCGGCCGTGAATACGCACCGAAAGGCGCCGACTTCGACCGCGCAGTGGCCGAGTGGCGCGAACTGCGCACCGACCCCGGCGCCGAGTTCGACACCCGTCTGGTGATTAAAGCCTCCGAACTGGAACCGTACGTTAGCTGGGGAACGAACCCAGGCATGGTGGCCCCGGTGACGGGCCGCGTCCCCAACCCCGCCAACGCGGCCGACGAGGCCGAACGGGATGCATGGGAGCGAGCGTTCCAGTACATGGATCTGTCTGCCGATATGCCGATTACCGACATTAAGATTGACCGCGCGTTCATTGGCTCTTGCACCAACGCGCGCATCGAGGACCTGCGGGCGGCAGCGGAACTGGTAAAGGGTAAAAAGGCCCACGCAGATGTCTACGCCATGGTCGTGCCCGGCTCGGCTGCCGTGAAAAAGCAGGCCGAAGAAGAGGGGCTAGATCGCGTTTTCACCGAGGCGGGGTTCGACTGGCGAGTCGCCGGTTGCTCGATGTGCCTGGGCATGAACCCGGACATACTGAAGCCGGGCGAGCGCTGCGCTTCGACGTCCAACCGTAACTTTGAGGGGCGGCAGGGCAAAGGCAGCCGCACTCATCTCGTAAGCCCGCAAATGGCGGCGGCGGCGGCCGTGGCAGGCCACTTCGTCGATGTGCGGGACTGGTAGCCAGACCGAGCTTTAGACAGGCGAGAAGCAGCGAGGCCAAGCAAACTTGAAACATATGAGAACCGAGACCACCATGGCGGCGTCCGTCGAGAAGGTGTGGGCGACGTTGATCGATTTCGACTCGTACCCAAGATGGAATCCATTCATTACCAAGGTGACGGGCGATATTTCCGAGGGCGGGAAGATTGAGGCCCAGCTAATGGGCATGACCATCAAACCCCGCATCGAGCGACTGGAAGAGAACTCAGAGCTACGCTGGGTGGGCCACCTCATGGTGCCGGGCATATTCGACGGCGAGCACTATTTCCGAATCGAGGCCAATAAAGACGGCAGCACCCGCTTTGTACATGGCGAGCGGTTCACCGGCATACTCGTGCCCGTATTCGCCCTGCTCGGGCAGTTCAAAAAGATCGAGCGTGCGTTCGTAGAGATGAACGAGGCCCTCAAGGCCCGTGTCGAGGGGGTACAGAAGTAATGGAAGCGTTCACAAAGCTGTCGGGGGTAGTGGCGCCCCTGGACCGGGTCAACGTTGATACCGACCAGATCATCCCCAAGCAGTTCCTCAAGCGAATTGAGCGCACCGGCTACGGCCAGTGGCTGTTTTTCGACTGGCGTTTGTTGGAGGACGGCTCTCCCAACCCCGATTTCGAGCCCAATGGGCCGGGGTACGAGGACGCGTCGATACTTGTGTCGGGCCCGAACTTCGGCTCTGGCTCGTCCCGCGAGCACGCACCGTGGGCGCTGCTCGACTACGGCTACAGGTGCGTCATTGCCTCGTCGTTCGCAGACATTTTCTACAACAACTGCTTCCAGAACGGCCTGCTGCCCGTCCGGCTCTCGGAGGAAACTGTCGGGCGGATAATGCGAAATGCACAGGACCGCCCTGGCTACAAACTGAACGTGGACTTAGATGCGCTACGTGTGTGGGACGACGACGAGGACGTGGTCGAGGGTTTCACGATTGACGAGTTCCGCCGTCACTCCATGCTCAACGGGCTGGACGACATAGGCCTGACGATGCAAAACGAGCCGGACATAGCCAGCTTCGAGAGCCAGCGAAGCGCCTACGGGGGCGTGCTGACGGGCTAGAGGCTAGCCTGCGGCGGGTTTGCCTGCCGGCCCAGAGGGGCCAGTAGACCCGGACTGGCCGGGCTGCTCAGGCGACTCGTCATCGTCGTCGGCAGGTGAGTGATCGTGTTCGCCGATGACCTCCAGCGAGGCGGCCTCTTGCAGTTCGACCCGGCGACGAGCGAGATCGGTGGGTTCTTTGTCCTCCCCGGCTGCGGGGATGGCTCCCTGTAACGCATCGATTTCTCTGTTGATCGCCACACGGAACTGGGAACTGAACTCGCCGACTTTGCGGAACTTGCGGTAGCGCCTTCTGTTTCGGCGGAAGCCCGACCAGGCCCCGAGTTCAGCGAGGTGCCTTAGCAAACTGCGTCGCAGGTGCCTGGCGGCCTCGTCCGGGCTGGAGTGGGCCGCACCCACCGGTTCGTGCACTACCTCGTCGACTATTCCAAGCTCAAGGCAGTCGGCGGCCGTCAGCTTGAGCGACTCTGCCGCTTCCTCAACCTTGGAGTCGTCCTGGTAGATGATGCCCGCGGCATCTTCCGGGGACATCACCGTGTAGATGGCGTTTTGCATCATCAAAACGCGGTCCGCGACCGCCAGCGCCAGTGCACCCTCGCTACCCCCTTCACCAATAATGGCGGTGATGGTCGGTACGTCGAGCGATGCCAACTGAGCCATAGTCGTGGCGATAGCGTTGCCGATGCCTCGATTCTCGGAGTCCAGCCCCGGATAGGGCCTGGGGGTGTCGATGAGCGTGATGACGGGCACTTCGAACTTTTCGGCCAGGCGCATGGCGCGCTGGGCCTTGCGGAAGCCCTCCGGCGAGGTCATGCCGTCGTGGCGGTCCTTTTTGCCGTCTCGACCGCGCTCTTGCCCTATAACCACGACTGTCTGGGCACC
>CAVOCN010000172.1:0-3942 GCA_963694205.1 Dehalococcoidia bacterium
CACCGGTCACCCAGCTATTCGTCGTCGGGTCGAAAAGCTCGCTCGTAACCAGGTAGCCTGTGCCGCCGGTTATTAGCACCGCGCCGTCGGCCAGCAGGGCGGCGGCGTGCTCGCTGCGCGGGTCGACCGTCTCCCCGACGGACGTCCAGGCATCGGTCGCCGGGTCGTAGACCTCGGCAATCTTTATCTTCCCCTTGCCGCCTATCACCAGCACCCGCCCATCGTTGAGAAGGGTGGCAGTGTGGAAAGCCCGGCCCTTCGTCAGCGGCGCGGCCAGCGCCCAGGCACCGGTGGCGGGGTCATATATCTCGGCCACCTTCAGGTAGGGGCCGTCGGTCTTGCCGCCGCCGACCACAAGCACCCGGCCATCAAGAAGGGTAGTGGCAGTGTGGTTGGCCCGCCTCTCGGCCATGGGCGCAAGCTCCGTCCACGTCTCGGTCGCCGGGTCATACGCCTCGGTCTCGGCGGTGAGCGATATGAGCAGGCCGTTTTCGTCCTTGCTCGTGCCGCCAATCATCATGAACCGGCCGTCCGGGAGCACGGCGGTAGCCATCAGGTCGTGCGGCCTGTTCATCTCGGGGCCGAACACCCACACGCCCGTCCCTTCGTCCCAGAACTCGGACGAAGCAAGGGGCTCGCGCTGCCCGCTCAGGCCGCCGACCACCATCACCCGTCCGTCCGCCATCACCAGCAGCCCCGGCGAGCGGCGTTGCTCGTTCATGTCTCCCGTGAACGTCCACGAGGTTGATGCCGGATCGAACAGCTCGGCCGTCTCGTTGTAGTTGCCACTCTGGGCCTGCAGGCCAATCGCCCGGCCGCCTACCGACATGAGGCGTCCGTCTGCCAGTTGCACGGTGGTGAAGCGCTCACGTCTCGACTTCATGTCCGGGCCCTTGACGAACTCACTCGGCGAAAGCCCGCTGGCCCCGGTCGCCCCCTCTGTTTCGCCCGTAGCCGCGGCGTCGCCCGATTCGCCCGACCCCGTGCCGCCTGATTGGGAACCTGCGTCCGAGCTACAAGAGGAACCCAGCGCTACCAGCGCGATTAGCAAGAGCGCTACAGCGCTTAGGCGGCCAAAAAACGTCGAATTCAAATCGTCTCCATTACCCCATTGCGTGTATGGTCGGAGTCTACATGCGCAAGATTGCCACAGCAACCAAACCGTCACTGCGGGCTCTACGATGATCGTAATTGGCTGTGCATGGGCGTCAATGGGATACAATCGCGCCCGTCCCATAGGGCCAGTAGCCAGACGTCATAGGGACCGAATAGGCCAGTGTGTGCCAGAGCGTGCCAGGAGGGGACCATGGCTTTGAAACGATTGGGAATTGGCGTAGCGCTGTTGGCCCTCGCTTCGGTCATGCTCATTGCCGCCGCCTGTGGGGGCGACGAGCCCGACCCCTTGCCCACGCCCGTGCCCACGGCGACTCAAGTGCCCCCAACGCCCACGCCGGTGCCTACGGCGACGCCAGAGCCGACCCCTGTGCCCGAGGCCGTGCCCCAGGGCCCAGACGACCCAGATGACCCAGTGCCGGCCATCGACCCGACGGTTCTCGTCGGTCAGTGGGACGGCACAATCCTGGCAATGGGTCTACAAATCAACTTCACCGTCGAGTTCGTCCTGGACGGCGACGACCTCACCGGCTCGGTCAGCGTGCCCGGCCAGGGCATCGAGGAAGCGTCCATAGGCAAAGTCAGCCTGGGACAAACCTCGATCAACTTCACCGACCCGTCCTCCGGCGTCACCTTTGACGGCGAGTACGACGGCATCCAGATAAAAGGCACATTCGAAAACCAGGGCCTGACCTTCGGGTTCACCATGACCCGGGTCCAGTAAACGGAGCCTTAGCTTCCCGGTGACGTTACCTTGACTTGCACACGCCCTTGAGTTGCACTCACTGCGGCCACGCCTCACCAGGCAGCGGCGTCTTTTGCGTCAACTGCGGCCAGCGCTTGGAACCCGGCTGCTGAGAATGCGGCGCAGACAACCCGGCCGAGGCCAGCTTCTGCCATAGCTGCGGCTCCGACCTGAAGGCACAGCGCGATCAAGCTGGTGGCTCGTCGCACTCGCCCCTCGCCGGTGCGCAGATGTCTTGCCCTCGCTGCATGCGGGTTAACGAACTAGGCTCAATCTACTGCTACAACTGCGGCCTGCCATTAGAAGGAGTCGCTCCAGGGGCGACCTGGCAAGGCCACGAGCGCGGCGGGTTCTGGATTCGGGTGGCCGCCTCCCTGATAGACGGTGTCATCCTCTGGGTGGTATCCGCGGTAATCACGGGGATCCTGTTTCAGAGTTGGGGAAACGACGGCACCGGAGCGAGCATCGAAATCCTGATTGGGGCGGCCTATGCCACAATCGGCGTGGCCATCTGGGCCCGGACACTGGGCAAGCATTGGCTCGGGTTGAGGGTTGTGCGTCCGGACGGATCGCCGGTCGGTTTTTGGCGGGCGCTGGCCCGGTTTCTTGCCATCTATCTCTCTGCTGCAATCTTGTTCATCGGCTTTCTCATGGTCGCCTTCCGCAGCGACAAACGGGCGCTGCACGACCTTATCTGCGACACGGTGGTCGTCAGTATTAAGAAATAGCCGGTGACACTCGACGTACTGGTAGTCCTGGCAGTCTCCGTCCCGCCGGGGCTGGCGTGGCTGTGGTTCTTCCGTCGTTACGACACCTACCGTCCTACGCTGCTCAAGTTCGTTGGCATCACGTTCATTGCCGGAGGCATCTCCACCATCCCGGCGGGGCTGCTCGAGTGGTTCCTCATCGAAGACTCGATCTTCGACGAAGGCCTGGAGTTCAGCTCGCTCGCCATCCAGATGCTGGCGATCGTCGGGCCGGTTGAGGAGTTTTCCAAGTTCGCTGCCGTCGGGGTGCTGACGTTCATCTTCTCAAAGCGCTACATAAACGAACCGGCGCAGGGAATGGTCCTGAGCGCGGCTGCCAGCCTGGGGTTCGCCACCGTGGAAAACGCCGTTTACGTAATCGATTACGGCCCCTGGGTCATGATCGGCCGGGGGCCCCTGTCTACTCTTGGCCACGCCATATTCGGGGCGTTCTGGGGCTACGCCCTCGCGCTGCACCTCATGTCGGGACGCAAGCGGCCCTGGCTCGTCGTGGGTGGGTTGGCGTCAGCGGCGACAGTGCACGCACTGTTCAACATAGGGCTGTTTTTGTTCCCGCTGGCGTCCTTAGCGCTGATAGTGCTCGGCGCAGTCTGGGCCATTTCTCGCTTTCGCTGGGCCAAAAGCGCGTCCCCATTTCGGCTCAAACGAAACGTGCCGCTGGTCGCCTGCTACGTGTGCACCCGGCTCGTCCGTTCGGGCAGCAAGTTCTGCCGTCACTGCGGTGTGGAAGACCCGGACAGCAATCAACTCGTGCAGTGCGGCAACTGCGGGGGTGCCAACGCGCGCGAGGCGAAGTTTTGCGTTTCCTGCGGCGACAGGTTCGTCACCGCCTGAGCCGGCTGACCTGGCCTATTGCTCTGGCTGAAAAGGCGGTGCCTCGGGCCTGGGCTCGGGGAGGGATAACCCCAGTTCGCCCGCCAGTGCTTGCCGGGTGAACGCGCCCGAACCGGGGTTCCGAACGCGCAAATCCAAATACAGCACGGTTATCAAGATATACAACGGCGGGACCACCAGAGAGGCGACGGCTAGGTTGCCGAGGAAGGGCACTTTTCCGACCGTCAACGTCAGCACCGTCCCGGCGACGAACAGGAACGCGATATACGCCAGCAGAAAACCGAATATGCGCATCGAGTCGTTCGCAGTCAGGCGATAGCTCTCCCGCAGTGCGTCCATCGGCTTCGCCTGCTGAACGACTGCGATGAGAGGTGCCATCACCAGCCTGACGGCCATGTACAGGCCGACCAGAGTGCCAAGAATTATGGCGAGATCGCCGATGCGCAGATATAGAACCCGCGTAACCCCGATTACCACAAGCAT
>CAVOCN010000173.1:0-3891 GCA_963694205.1 Dehalococcoidia bacterium
GCCGGTCCCAACAGCGCCCAGAGTGGGACTAGGGGTTGGACTGAGGCTGGGACTGGTCGTTGGGGCCGATTCGCCGGTTGCCTTTGCCTCCACTTTTGGCGACTCGGCCGCTGCTATTGGTGCGGAGACCCCGGCGGCGTTCCCACACGCTACGGCCGCCACCAGTAGCGCGGCTGCAATAGCGCCAAGCAACAGGGGGGAACTGTATGTGAGGTTGGTCAAACGCACGGCAGTTTCGAGACCCTGGGAGTTAAAAGACCACGGGCGACGGCAATACCGTCGCCCGTGTAGCCAGCGGCCAATTTAGCCAACGGGAGGTCCGTTGCTGGCATGACCTTTAGAACGCCGGGCCCGATGGCCCGGTTAGGTTCCAAGAGTCCCGAACTAACGTTTGGGTGACTTCCCGTTGCCGCTCAGCTTCAGGTTGAGGGCCGCCACGTCGATCTCTTCGGTCTCGGTTAGGTCCTCACAGCAGGATATGGACGACACGGCGTCAGACTTGGGAAGCTTAAAGACCGTCACGCCCTGGGTGATACGGCTCCGGCTGGAGATTTCTGAAAGGTTCGTCCTGAGCACCTGAGCCTGCTCGGAGATGACGTACACCTCCAGGTCTTCCGTCACGACTTCTGCTGCTGCAACCTGGCCGGTACGCGAGGTTATGTTGAAGGTCTTCAGGCCTCTGCCGCCTCTCGTCTGCCGACGGTAGTGCTTTAGCGCCGTCAGCTTGCCGAAGCCGTTCTTGCTTATTACGAAGAGCTTGCTCTGGCTGTCGGGCTCGACGATGCTCATGGCCACGATAAGGTCTCGGACCGGCCTCTTGCCCTTCTCTTTCTTCGGGCGAATGTCCATGCCCCGCACTCCACCGGCGGCCCTCTGGCGAGGGGTCACGTCTGACAGTGGGAAGCGTATGGACATGCCGAGCTGGCTGACCATGACTATCTCGTCGTCTTCTTTGGCCAGCCGTGCAGTGACCAGCTCGTCAGACCGGCCCAGGTTCATGATGATGAGCCCGGCCCGCCGAATGTTAGAAACGGCGGATAGAGGCACCCGCTTGATTTCGCCGGTGCGTGTGCCCATTACGAGGTATGTGTCGTCTACCTCGAAGTCGGACACCGCGACGACCGAGTTGACCTTCTCGTTGTCCGCCAACGGGATGACGTTCACCAGCGGCACACCACGGGTGTTGCGGCTGGTGTCGGGACGTAGTTCGTAGGCCTTGATCGGCAGGACGCGGCCCCGGTCGGTGAAGAACAGCAGCGTGTCGTGGGTGTCGCAGACCAGTATGTTGCGGACGGGGTCGTCCTCTTTGGTCTTCATGCTGACGACGCCCTTACCGCCGCGATGCTGGTTCCTGTAGGTACCGGCGGGAATTCGCTTTATGTAGCCGCCCTGGCTGAGGGTGACCACGACGCTCTCGTGCGGTTCGAGGTCTTCGCGGTTGAGGTCGTCGACCGCTTCCTCGATCAGGGTTCTGCGCTTACCGCCGATCTTCTTAACTTCAAGGGTCTCTTCCTTGACGACCGCATCTACCTTGGTCTGGTCGGCCAGCAGAGCTTCCAGGTCGGCGATGCGGAGAGACAGTTCGGCGAACTCGGCCTCGATCTTCTGGCGCTCCAGTGCCGCGATACGCCGCAGCTGCATGTCCAAGATCGCCTGCGCCTGGATGTCGGTGAGGGAGAAACGCTCCTTGAGGGCCTGTTTGGCGGCCTCGGCGCTCGCAGAACCCCTGATTAGGGCTATGACGGCGTCCAGGTCGTTGATGGCCACCATGAGGCCTTCGAGAATGTGTGCCCGAGCCTTCGTCTTGCGCAGTTCGAACTCGGAGCGACGCGTAACGACCGTTCGGCGGAACTTTATGAACTCCAGCAGGCCCGTTTTGAGGTCCAGCACCCTTGGCCGACCGTCGACGAGGGCCAGCATGTTGGCAGAGAAGCTGCTCTGCATGGCTGTGTATTTGTAGAGGTTGTTGAGGATGACCAGCGGCTGGCTACCACCGCGTAGCTCCAGCACGATGCGCATGCCCTTGCGGTCCGATTCGTCCCGAATTTCCGAAATGCCTTCGAAGCGCTTGGACTTGGTCATGGCGGCGATTTTTTCGACTAGCGTCGACTTGTTCACCTGGTATGGCAGTTCGGAAATTACTATGCGCAGTCGTCCTCCGCGCTTTATTTCTTCCACCTCTGCCTTGGCCCGGACGATTATCTGGCCCTTGCCGGTGGTGTAGGCGTCTACTGTTCCTTTTCGGCCCATGATGGCCGCACCGGTGGGGAAGTCCGGCCCCTTGATCGAGCGCATCAGTTCCGCTATCGACAGCTCGGGGTCGTCGATTAGCCGTATGACCGCCGAGCAGACCTCGCCGGGGTTGTGAGGCGGAATGTTCGTTGCCATGCCCACAGCGATGCCTGAGGCACCGTTAACCAGCAAGTTAGGGATCCTGGCAGGCAGCACCTTTGGTTCTTGCAGCGTGTTGTCGAAGTTGTCTGCGAAGTCGACCGTTTCTTGGTCGAGCCCGGACAGCATCTCTTCTGCAGCCTTTGTGAGCTTCGCTTCGGTGTAGCGCATGGCGGCCGGGCGGTCGCCGTCGACGCTGCCGAAGTTGCCCTGCCCGTCTACGAGGGGGACACGGAGCGAAAAGTCCTGGGCCATGCGCACCATGGCGTCGTAAATGGTCGTATCGCCATGAGGGTGGTACTTGCCCAGCACCTCGCCGACTACCCTGGCGCTCTTTTTATGGGGCGTATTCGGCCGCATGCCCAACTCGTGCATTGCGTACAGAATGCGTCGCTGCACGGGCTTGAGGCCGTCCTGAGCATCGGGCAGTGCACGGGAGACGATGACGCTCATTGCGTAGTCCAGGTAGGACGTGCGCATCTCCTTGGTGAGCTGGGTCGGTTTTATGATGCCGAATTGGGTATTGCTAACCATGCGTTTCTCCCATAGTTAAGGCGCGGAGAGCCTGCGAAGAGGCGGTCAAAGAAAAAGTCGGTCGGAAGAAAGGGGAGAGGTTGAGGTGGGCGAGTGTTCGACTCGCCTGAATGGACCCTGCGGTGGGCTGCTCAATACCTCGTTTACTCCAGTGCATAGGCACGCGTACATTATACCCAGGATGAGGTAAAAAGCCAAATTATTTCGGGCCGAGTTCGAAAAACGGCCAGAATATTTGTCCTAGGCTATTTCCAGTCCTTCGCCCTGCCCACAAGGCCGTCAAAAAGGCGGTCGAAATGGGGGGGCATTTCGCCTCGGAGTTCGGGGTGGAACTGGACGCCCACGACCCACTTGTGGTGAGGGCTCTCCAGCCCTTCGATGAGGCCGTCTTCGAGCGAGTAGGCCGATGCCATGAGCTTGGGAGACCTGTTCGCTTCTGCAACCCCTTGGTGGTGCCAGGTGTTTACTCGAACAAGGCCCCCGGAACCGACGCTCATGGCGAGACGGGAGCCGGGAGAGATGAAAATGCGATGACGAGATGTGCCCTCTTCCCCTTTGTCGTTGAGGCTGTGTCCATGGCCTGGGTACCTGTCTCCGAGGTCCTGGATGAGCGTGCCGCCGAAGACTATGTTGAGCGCCTGCATGCCCCGGCACACCCCCAGCACTGGCAGGTCGGCATCGACTGCGGCCTTGAGCAGGGGAATCTCCATGGCGTCCCGCTCCGGCTGCGACTTTACGTTGGCGCTCTCGTCGACTTTGTGGCCGTATTGAGAGGGGTGGATATCCGGCCCGCCACCGGCCAGAAAACCGTCCATGCGCGCGACGGTCTCGTTCGCCGTCAAATCATGGTCAGGGAAGATGGGCCAGGGTTCGCCCCCGGCCTTCTCGATGACGTGGAGAAACGGGGCCATGTACTGGGCCTCGCTCTCCGTAACTCCGATTAAAGGTTTAGACATAAGTTAGGTG
>CAVOCN010000174.1:0-3884 GCA_963694205.1 Dehalococcoidia bacterium
CTCGGTGCATACGGCGGCATCGTCCCCATCACTTACATGAACTCCACTGCGGGCATAAAAGCCCACTGTGGAGCAAATGGCGGCATCGTGTGCACCTCATCCAATGCAGTGGCCACCTTCGAATGGGCACTGCAAAGAGGCGAGCGCATACTTTTCCTGCCCGACCAGCACCTGGGCCGCAATACAGGCGTTAAGCTCGGAATCAGCCCGGACGAAATGCTCGTGTGGGACCCTAATAAACCCACCGGTGGCCACACCCCAGAAGCCCTGCGCGCTGCCCGCCTAATTTTGTGGAAAGGCCACTGCTCGGTCCACACCCGCTTCAACGTCGAGCAGATCGAAACGGCCAGAGAGCGCTATCCCGACGTCAACATCGTCGTCCACCCCGAGTGCACCAAAGAGGTCGTGGACGCCGCTGACTCCAGTGGATCAACAGAGTTCATCCTCAACGCTATACGCGATGCAGCGCCGGGCACCGTCTGGGGCGTCGGCACCGAAATTAGCATGGTCAATCGGCTGGCCGCCCAGAACCCGGACAAGACGATCTTCTGCCTCGATCCTGTCGTATGCCCGTGTTCGACGATGTACCGAATCCATCCCGCCTATCTCCTGTGGGTCCTCGACGGCCTCAACGAAGGCGTGGTGGTGAACCGGATCAGTGTCGACGATACGACCAGGGCGAACGCCCGCATCGCGCTCGACCGTATGTTGAGCGTCGTCTGACCAGCCTCCCTTCACCGGCCGTCATTCGGCGCATCGTTGAGGCCGCGCTCGCCGAAGATCTGACGGGCGGTGACCCTACGACAGAATCCCTGGTTTCTCCGGAGTTAAGCGCCAGGGCCGTCATCGTCGCCAAGGCCGCTGGGGTGCTGTGCGGTGGACCTATCGCCCGGGCCGCGTTTGCAGCCGTGGACCCGAATATTTCCGTGCACCTGCCAGTCACGGACGGCACTGTCGTAAGTCCGGACTCAGTCGTGATGGACATCGAAGGGTCGGCCGTCTCCATTCTCACAGGGGAGAGAACGGCGCTCAATTTCTTGCAACATCTGAGCGGTGTTGCGACGCAGGCTTCGCTTTACGTCGCTGCCGTAGAGGGCACTAGGGCCGTGATAGTGGACACTCGCAAGACCCTACCGGGGCTACGTGCTCTTCAGAAGTACGCAGTTGCAACCGGGGGTGCGCGAAACCACCGTATGGCGCTGGGCGACGGAATCCTCATCAAGGACAACCACATCAAGTTGTTGGGTGATGACGAAATTTCGCTGAGAGACGTAGTAGCCCGGGCCAGGGTGGGCGGACGACACTCACTCAGAATAGAAGTGGAAGTAGAGAGCCTGGCTGAGTTGGAGCAGGCACTGGCCGGAGGCGCGGACGTGGTAATGCTCGACAACATGGACGTGGACACGATGCGAAAAGCCGTCGAGGTCAATGGGGGCAGGGCTGTCCTGGAAGCGTCCGGTGGCGTGAACCTGGCCAGCGTTCGGGCCATCGCCGAGGCCGGAGTGGACCTCATTTCCGTCGGTGCCCTGACCCATTCCGCGCCTGCGCTGGACCTGAGCCTGCGAATACTTTGAGGTTGGCCGCCCTTTACGGGTCGGCTCTCTAATGCGGCTGTTGGCGGCTCTTGCGGTGCTGGTTACTGGCCTGGTTTCTGTCGGCGTGGTCGCCTCGATTGACGTGCCAGCCGACATTCAGTCGCTTCCGCCGGAACCTCTTGTCGATTTGATCGCCTATGTTACGGCTGACGGGCAGGTGCGGACGGTCGCTCCGAATGGGGCCGATGACGCATTGTGGAGCCCTGATGACGATGGGTTTTACACTTGGCCAACGTGGTCTCCAGATGGGTTAATCGGGGTGTTTTCGGGCGTTCTCGATGGGACCACGGCCGATGTCCAAATTGCCCTGTTCGAAGCCGGCGTTTTCTCCCGTGCCACCGGGAGGCTGCACTCCAGCGCGAAGGGCTTTGCCGGTCTGTTGGCGGCAGATGTTGTTCACTACCCGATCTGGTCCCCAAATGGCCAGTACCTCGCGTTTATCGGCAGTGCCGAGGCCGGACTGGTGCTTTACATAGATGATCGTGCGAACGACGACTCTCCCCGAGAACTGCTTGACGAGGGGCCGTTGTGGCTCGACTGGTCGGCCGACTCGCGTTACCTGCTCGCTCACCGGGCAGGGGAGTTGCAGCTCGTCGATGTCGCGAGTCCTGGCAAAGACGATGGCGATTTATATGCCATCACGAAGATCAGCAACCTGGCTGAGCGCTTCCGTGTAGCGGCCTGGTCGCCCATCAGCAATAGCTTCGCGTTTGTTGAGCGCGACGGGAGTGGCGACCACGTCATCTACGTCGCCACTGTCGATGGCTCCAAAAAGAGGGTAGACAGGGCACCTGTGACGCAGACGGCGCTGTCGTGGTCGCCGGACGGGCGCTACCTGGCTGTACACGGAGCCGACGGCGTCATTACCTATCTCGGTCAGCCGGTCTTGCTGGGGGAGGGGTTCAGGCTCTACGAGGTCTCCAGTTCGAACACAGAACCCGGTCTCCCCGATTTGGAGCTTGCGGGGTTAGGCGTGGGCGATGTGATGATGGCGATGTTCTGGTCGCCCGACGGCTCACGTATCGCTTATGTGACCGCCCCCGACGCTAAGGGGGTGGTGTCATGGCGGCTCTACGACGTACAGGCGAACGAATCGAAGTTTCTGGCTTCGTGGATCCCGTCGGCACAGCAACTGGTGTTGCTGTCGTTTTTCGACCAGTACGCGCTGTCTCACTCGCCCTGGTCGCCAGACGGCCTAAATTTGGTGTTTGCGGGACAGCTCTGGCAGGGCGTGGTTACCGTCGCTCAGACGACGAGTTCGCAGGTCATCGTCTTGCCGGTTGACGCACCGGGCCTCGCGAGGTCGATAGCCGACGGCATTTTGGGGTTCTGGTCGCCCCGTTAGCCTCTCTGTCAGGCGCGCCCTGTTAGCCGCGACGGGGCTTGCGGCGATCGTTTGAGTCTAGCCAGATGGTTACGGGGCCGTCGTTGTTTAGCGACACTATCATGTGGGTTTGGAAGACCCCGGTTTCTACCTTGAGGCCGGTGTCGCGGTACGACTGCACGGTGCTCTGGAAGAGCACGTCTGCCGCCTCTGGCGTTGCGGCTTCGACGAAGCTTGGGCGGCGGCCCTTGCGGGTGTCGCCGTAGAGGGTGAATTGGGAGATGACCAGCAGGTCGGCGGCCACATCGAGTGCGGAGCGGTCGAAGCGGTCTTCGTCATCGGGAAAGATGCGCAGGTTGACGGTCTTGTCGACGATGTGGCGGGCGTCCTCTTCGGTGTCCTCCCGGCCTACTGCCAGTAGAACTACGAGGCCCCGGTCAATTGCGCCGACGGTTGTGCCGTCGACGCTTACGGAAGCGCCCGCCACGCGCTGGATGAGCGCGCGCATGTCAGTCTCCGGACTTCGTTCCGGCTTTCTGTTTTGACTCGCTGCCGGAAGACGAGCCGCCATTGGCCGGCTTCACGGCCTTCGCGCCCTCGCCAGAACCACTCGAACTGCCAGAACCACTGGAACTGCCAGATGACTCAGACCCTGACTCGGACCCAGAGCCGGAGCCAGATTCGGAGTTGGACGAGTCGCTCTCTCCGCCCTCTTTGCTGTTAGTAGAGGTTGAAGATGCGCCTTTTTTGCCGTAGTCGTTTACGTACCACCCGGAGCCCTTGAAGACGATGGGTACCACGCTGAACTTTCGGGTGGACGGCTTGCCGCACACTGTGCAATCGGCCTTTGGCTCCGAATTGAAACTCTGCTTCAACTCGAAGACGTGACCGTCTTCGCACTCATAGTCATATCTGGGCAATAAAAGTTCTCCGGGAGTTCTGAAGGCTTGGGCCTGACGCCTTGG
>CAVOCN010000175.1:0-3874 GCA_963694205.1 Dehalococcoidia bacterium
CTCCCTTTTTGTCTCACTGGGAGAGCCAGCCCGACTCGGGCCAATCGGACGCATTGAACAGGGGCTTTCAGCGGGCCGGTGGCGAGATAATCGGCTGGGTGAATTCCGACGACCTGTTGTCGCCCGGCGCTATCGCTGCGTCAGTAGCGGCGCTAGGGGACCGCCCCGAAGCGGGGTTCTCCTACGGCGACTGGGCCGTCATTGATGCTGACAGCCGCGTCATTAGCCATGCCACACCTAGTGAGCTAACGAACGCGGGGTTGCTACATAGCCTGCAGAGCTACGTGGCGCAGACGACGCTGTTTTTTCGCAGGTCGGCGCTTCAGCAAGTTGGCTGGCTGGACCCTGACCTGCACCTGATAATGGACTTCGATTTGCTGCTGCGGCTGACGGCCCGGTTCGAAAGCGTGCGTGCCTCGGGCGAGATTGCGCGATTCAGGGTGCACCCGGACGCCAAGACGCCCACGCTGCAGTCGCGCGCATGGGGGGAGCGGGGCAGGGTGGTGCGACGATTCCTTGAGGGACCCGACGCACCGGCAGCCGCAAAGTCGGGCCGCAAGCAGATTCTGTCGGCGTACCATCGCCAGGCCGCGCTGTACGGGCTTCGCACCGGTCGGCCACAATGGCTGCTCAACCACGCGGTGCGTTCTTTCCTGAGTCGCCCTGGTCAGGTGTTTGAACCGCGACTGTGGAGAGCGGCGCTCAGAGGCAGAAGATGATCGATTCCAGTTGGATGGGTAGGTGCTCAAAATGACAGGCAGCAATAACGTTCGTATTGAGGCCCTGACGCGACAGGAGTTTCGAGAGGGCCGCGAGCGCGGCCACTACCGGGCGGCGATATTGGCGCTGGGCAGTATTGAACAGCACCTCGAACACCTCGCCGTGGCCCAGGACACGACGTCTTCTTTGCTCGTCGCCGAGAAGACGGCCGAACGCCTGTACCCCGACGTACTGGTGGCGGCGCCAATTGCCGTGGGTATATCGGAACACCACATGAAGTGGGGGCCGACCATTAGCGTTAGCCCGCAGGCATGGCTCACCGTTGTTTACGAGGCTACTGAGAGCCTGGTCCGGCACGGTGTGACGAATGTGCTGCTGCTCAACGGACACGGCGGCAACGTCGCACCGGTCGAGGGCGTCATGGAGCAGTGGCGAACCCGGCTATACGCTTCGTGGACCGACGCTGGCAGACAAGGGTTTCCCGACATCCACGAACATCTTGGCTATGTCGATGCGCTGGAGTCGTCGGCCCGGCGAGAGCTGGACGTGCGGTTCCACAGCTACTGGGATCTCATATCCGATGATGTTCGGGCAGAGACGATGGCTTCCAAGGCGTTTCCAGGGCATGCCGGGGAGTTCGAGACTTCGATAGCCATGCACGCTTTCCCGCAAGACGTGCGAACCGGCTCAATAGCCGCAAGTGGCGACTCGTCGCTGCCCGCGGCCAGTGCCGATAAGGGCCAGCGCCTGCTCGAGGCGGCGATAGACGGCACGGCCGGAGTGCTCAGAGAGATGCTTGGAGATTAGCACCCAATAAGATTGACCGGCTGCAAAACTACCCCGACTGCAAGGCTATAAGCAGACGAAACGTGGACGATGCAATAGACATGAAACGCCAGGCTGGCAAGGTACTGAGTCACGTCGCCGGCTACGTGGGCATGAGAACGATAGAGATAGGGCTGACGCACGGGCTGTTTGAGGCGCTGGCCAAGCACGCCGTCGGGCTGACGCCGGAGCAACTGGCGGCCGAGAAGTCTGTCGATGAGTTCTACGTTGGCGTTTGGTGCCGGGCCGCCTACGCAGCGGAGGTGCTGGAGTCGCCCGGTTCCGGCCGTTATACCCTCGCCCCCGGTATGGATAAACTCCTGTTGGACGAAGACTTTCCCGGTTACCTCGGTGCCATTCCCTCTGTCATGCTGCAGCCGGAGATGTTCGACCACTTCTCTGAGCGTCTACCTTCGGGTGAGCGCACCTGGTGGGACAGGACGAGCCCGGAGTGGATTGCCGCCGTCAGCGGCACCGGCAGGTCGTTCTATACGCGCTTGGTGCCGGGTGGCCTTGAGCGTGTGCCTGGACTGACGGACCGGCTGGGTAGCGGGTCGTCCATTATTGAGCTTGCATGCGGAGCGGGCATCGGCCTGGCTCGGCTGGCCCGGGCGTTCCCTGAGGCCGACATAGTAGGGCTCGACGGTGACGCGTATTCACTGAACCTGACGACTCGCCGACTGACTGAGGAGGGCCTGGTTGGTAGGGCGCGCCTGATCGAAAGCTCCCTGGAAGGGCTGGATGAGACGGATCGCTATGACGTGGCGATAAATAATATTTCTATGCACGAATGCAGGGACATAGATAAGGCAACGGCCAACGTGTACAGGGCTCTCAAGCCCGGTGGAACTTTCGTCATCTCAGACTTCCCGTTCCCGTCGAGTGAAGAGGGACTGCGGACTGTACCGGGCAGAATTATGACCGGGATCCAGTTCTTTGAGGGACAGATCGACGACCAGCTCCTGTCGGTAGAGGACTACGTCACGTTGCTGGGCAAGCATGGCTTCCGGGAAATAGGGTCGTTTGAGATAACCCCGGTTCACGCGGTAGTACACGGGCGCAAGTAGGCTTTTGACTGAAGTGGTACCCCTGGCAGGACTCGAACCTGCGACCCGCTGCTTAGAAGGCAGCTGCTCTATCCGCCTGAGCTACAGGGGCACGTAGCACTAAAGCCAGTCTAGCAAGCTGCCGCCCAGAAGGCAGCCGCTTTGGCCCGATCTAATGGTCTTGCGCGACGTGGACCCGGTGCACGCGGAACCGGCCGAGTTTCAATGTGCGCACGTTTTTGACGCGGACGCCCTTAACGTCTGACAGGGTGGTCAGCTTGCGTTGAAGCGCTTCCCCTAGCGGCCTCGACACTGCCCAGGCCCCGAGTGCTACTGCGGCGTTGACCTGCCAACTCGGGCGTTTTTTGCCGCGACGGGCCCCCACAACTCGCATTGCACCGGCCGCCAGGAGCGCGGCAACGGCGAGATTGGTGCCGCAGCTAGGGGAGATGGCTAAACGGCTCTCTCCGGCGGACAGTCTGTCGAGGGCTTGGAGGGCAGCCTCTTTCACCTCTGAGCCTGGCGCGGGGGCCAGTATCCAGAAACCCCCAGAGGTGGAATAGCCCGCGAGCAGCCCTTTAACGCCTCGGCCGACCATTACGGCGAGCGTGGCGTGTTCCAACGCGTGGTTGCGTCTAACCCGATCTACTACTTGCACGCTGCCATTATCGCAAAGATCTTGGTGGTGCAGGCCCGAACGGCCCGGACCCGGCGACGACGGTTTGTACCTAACAACTATTTACAACACCGTAAATAGCCGTGTCGAAAGATGCCACACAGGTTCAGCGAGGCACTTCGGGTTTGCTGGCAAGGGCTGGCGTGCGGCTGCCGGGTGTCTTCCTGTCAAAGGCTTTGAAAATTGTTAGAAAACTCTTAGAAAAGAGTTGAATAACTGATTGACTCAGTAAGAGATCGTCGCTAATCTGTTTATCAGACGCCATTGAGGAGGAGTCAAAAGTGAACAAGAAAACAAAGAAAATGGTCGCAGTCGAGGAGAGGTTCCAGCGCCCGCTGGAGAAGATGCTCCCTGAACTGGTAACCGAGCAGGGGCTTTCCGCCACCGCCGATCAGCTCGACGTGAGCAAGGCCACCCTGGGCTACTGGCTTCTAAAGCTGGGCATCAACGTTCGTCGGGTGGCCCTGGCCCCCGGTGAGTCGATTGAGGTAAAGCGCGTCAGCTAATCGCCGAGCGCTGGTAGTAAAAGCATGGGGCGCCCACACGGGCGCCCTTTTCGTGCGTTCGATAAACGGCTGCCAAAGCGATGAGGCTTTGCCCGAAGAAG
>CAVOCN010000176.1:0-3868 GCA_963694205.1 Dehalococcoidia bacterium
GGGCCAACGGCAACGGCAAAAGCAACCTGCTGGAGGCGTTGTACCTGCTGGCCGTGGCAAAGTCGCCCAGGGCCGTGGCCGAGCGGGAATTAGTTGGCTTCGGGCCTGCCTACGAGGCCTCTAGTGCCAGTGCCAAACCTGGAACCGGGCTGGCGGGCGAGCAGGTGCACACCGTCATCTCCGCCACGGTCGACCGGTCTGGCGAGCCAGTCAGGGTCCAGGTCGACCTGCTCGGCCCGCCTATCGAGCCCGCAGGGCCCGCAGGGTCCGTAGCCGAAAGCCCTACAACTGGAAACATTGGCGGCGGCTGGGAAGGGACGTCCTTCCAGAAATTTATCCGGGTGAACGGCGCGCCCCGACGGGCCGCAGACCTCGTCGGCGAGCTCAACGCCGTGCTGTTCTCGGCGGCAGACCTGGAGCTTGTCTACGGGCCGCCGTCGGGGCGCAGACGCTACCTGGACGTACTAATCTCCCAGCATGACCGGGCCTACCTGCGGGCTCTCCAGCACTACGGGCGGGCAACAACCCAGCGAAATCACCTGCTCAGGTCCATCCGGGAAGGCCGGTCAAACCCGGACGAACTTGGGCCCTGGAACGAGCGCGTGGCGCAAGAGGGCGGCTACATCATCGCCGCCCGGCTGCGGGCAATGGAAGAACTGCGAGTACACGCCGCGGCGGTCTACGCAGACCTGTCCCAGGCGGCCCAGGCGCTGAAAATCAGCTATCAGTCCAGCTTCGCCATGTCCCCTACGTCTGAAGACGGGGCAGCACTGAGCGAGGCAGCTTTGACCGGGGCGCTGACAGAGAACGAGAGGCGAGACGTTGCCCAGGGCCACACCTCCGTTGGGCCTCATCGGGACGACCTGTGCATCCTTATAGACGGCTCCGACGCCGACCGCTACGCCTCCCGTGGGCAGGCTCGCTCGGCAGTCTTGGCATTAAAGCTAGCCGAAGCAGAGTTCCTATCCCAGCGACGGGGCGAAACGCCCGTAATACTGCTGGACGATGTGCTGTCGGAGCTTGACCCCGTACGGCGGGAGCTAGTTTTGGACAGGGTCGCCGGTTACGACCAGTGCCTCATCACGACGGCCGAACTCGACGCCATCACCCCGGTCCGCAGGGCCGAAATGCGACTGTATGAGGTACGCGAGGGGACGGTCACGCTGGCCTAACTGTCTTGAGTTGGCTCGGGTTCGGGCCTATTGGGCCGTTATGCCGCCGTCTATGACGAACTCTGCACCGGTCATGTAGGCCGACTCGTCGCTGGCCAGGTAGACAAATCCCCAGGCGACTTCCTGCGCAGTGCCTATGCGGCCAATGGGTGTGCGGTCGACCAACGCGGCTCGCTCCACCGGGTCATCCATGAGCGATGCCGCCTGCGGCGTGTCGATAAAACCGGGGTGAACCGAGTTAACCCGTATGTCGTCGGGTGCCAGCTGCACCGCAGCCGCTTTGGTGAACGACCGGACGGCGCCCTTCGACGCCGGATACGGCCCTTCGCCCGGAGCACCGACCAGTCCATAGACTGAAGAAACGTTAATTATCGAGCCGCCCCGAACATCGGACGTGGCCGTCCGGCGCATCGACCTGGCGCTCAATTTAGTGCCGAGAAATACCCCGGTGGCATTGACGGCAATGACCCTGTCCCAGTCCTGCTCCGTGTAGTCGGACAGGCGACCCATACGCCCGCTGAAAATGCCCGCGTTATTCACCACCACGTCCAGGCGGCCGTACTGCGATTCGACCCAACCGACGGTCTCCTCCCACTCCGACTCGTCCGAAACGTTCAGATGCCTGTATCGGGCATCGCCCCCGCTGGCAACAATTTCGGCCGCGACCCGGTGGCCAAGTTCATCCTGCACATCGGTGAGCAGAACCCTCGCGCCTTCGGCCGCGAAAAGACGTGCCCCGGCGGCGCCCATGCCCCCTGCGGCACCGGTAATGAGGGCTGTTTTGCCGGTAAGTCGGTTCACGTGCTGTTCCTCATCAAATTAGGGGCTTCACTGGGCAGTTATGCCGCCGTCTATGACGAACTCCGAGCCCGTCATATAGGAAGACTCGTCGCTGGCCAGGTACAACACGCCCCATGCAATGTCCTCGGGAGTCGCGATCCGGCCCAACGGGGTGCGGTCCTGGAGCGTTCTGACGATATCGGGGTCGGCCATCATCCAGCCTGTCTGCGGGGTGTCGATAAAACCGGGGTGAACCGAGTTAACCCGAATGTTGTCGGGTGCCAACTGAACAGCAGCTGCTTTCGTAAACGACCGAACAGCCCCTTTTGACGCCGGGTAAGCGGCCCCGCGCCCCGCGCCAACCAGTCCATATATAGAGGAGATGTTGATGATAGACCCGCCCCCTGTGCGCCGCATAGCGAGCGCAGCGTGCTTGGTACCGAGAAACACCCCGGTAGCGTTGACCCCAACAATGCGGTCCCAGTCCTGCGTGGTGAAATCGACTATCCCAACGCCGCCTCCGCCAACACCGGCGTTGTTCACCAGTACGTCGACCCGGCCGTTGTCCCGGACGGTGTCGCGGATAACGCCGGTCCAGGCGGCTTCACTCGACACGTCCAAAGAGACGTATCGCGCCGAGCCACCAGAGTCGTTTATCTCCCTGGCCACTTCGGCGCCGCGTTCGTCTTGTACGTCAGCGACGACGACGCTCGCCCCTTCTCTAGCGAAGAGCCGGGCCTCGGCGGCGCCCATGCCACCGGCAGCGCCCGTAACTATTGCGACCTTTCCAGACAGTCTATTCACGGCGGCGAGTGTATGGGCGACCGAACGGGGTGTCAACGGAATCTGCGTCCCCTCATACCAACTTGCCGCACAAGCCCGTCCGAGCGGGAATGCCGATATAATTCGGTCCCTGTGAGCGACCAAGCCCCCGACCTGAAGGATCTGAGCGACGAGGAAATACTCGACCTAATAGCCGAACAGCGTCGCGACGCCCTGGCAGACCTGTACCGGCGATACTCGACCGCCGCCTACTCGTTCGCCATAAAAATCCTCAGAGACCCCGGCGGTGCGGAAGAGGTAACACAGGACGCGTTTTTCAACGTCTGGCGTCGGGCCGGTAGCTACAAGAAGGGGCGGGGCAAGGTAACGGCCTGGCTGTTCAGCATCGTCCACCACAGGGCCATCGACGAGATAAGGCGACGCAACCGCAGGGAGCAGCAGCGATCCTCCCGCGAGGTCGAGACGCTCGACATCCCCTCCGACGACAGCAGCGACCCGGTCCGCTTCGCCACCGCCCAGTTCCAGCGGGGAGTTCTAGACGAAGCCCTCAAGACGCTGCGGCCCGAACAGCGAGCGGTAGTAGAACTCGCCTACTTCGGCGGACTGACACATACCGAAATCGCCGCCCGCCTTGAGCAGCCACTGGGGACCGTCAAAACACGGATGAGGCTGGCGCTGAAAAAACTCAGAGGGACGGTCAGCCGCGATGTTATGGGGTAACAGAGTGCGCGTATGGCGCAATGGGGTTGTGAAGGCTAACGCAGTCTCTAGACCGGAAATCCGCCTGGGCAGGCGCTACGTTAGTAATAGATAGAGCTATGAACTGCCAACGAATACAAGACGACTACGAACTCTACGTTCTCGGAGCCCTTCCTGAAAATGAACGGGCAGAATTCGAGGCGCACCTCTCAGACTGCCCCGAGACCCACCCGGAGTTGGCCGAGGCCGCCGACACCCTCGCGTCGCTGGCCGCCCAGGCCGAGCGCTCGCCCGTTCCCGACCGGGTGGCGCGCGCACTGTTCGCCAGGGTAGACGCCGACCTTGGCGCCCAATCCGAATCAGCTTCTGGAATCGGCGTCCGAGTCAACACCGTCCCGCAGGCAAGTACGGGGCGTGCCCAGACCGGCCTGCGG
>CAVOCN010000177.1:0-3861 GCA_963694205.1 Dehalococcoidia bacterium
ATCACCGTGGTCGACAAGAATGGTGTGCGCAAAATGCCCGAGCAGCTCAGCCGCGGGACCTGCGAGCAGCTCTACCTCGCCCTCCGCTTCGGCCTCATTCAGAGCATGGGTGAAGAAACGGAGCGCCCGCCAGTCATCGTCGATGAGGTGCTTGTGAACTTCGATCTCGAACGCGCCCGTCGTGCCGCCGCCGCCTTCGTCGATCTATCCCGCACGAACCAAGTGCTCATCCTGACCTGCCACCAATGGATCGTCGATCTGTTCAAAGAGGCCGCGCCCGACGCCGCCCTTGTCGACCTGTCCGCGGTGCGAGCGGCGCCGTAGCAAGAGCCGTCAGCCCCACCTAGTCCAATATACAGTCGCCCGATCTGCGGGCAGGACTACGAGACCTACACCGACGAAGAGTTGGCCATTCAGTATCTGAACGGACAGCCGCCCAACCTCGACTGGATGCGTCCGATTTTCAACATGGCGCCGACCCAGAATTCACCGGTCGTCGTGGTGCGACATGGCGAGCCCGCGGTTGATCGGTTCCGGTGGGGGTTGATCCCATTTTGGGCCAAGAGCGTCACGGCCGCGGCGAAACACTCCTTGATCAACGCGCGCGGCGAGGAGATCACAGAAAAGCGGACCTACGCCATAGCGTTCAAGCGGCGACGGTGTGTCGGTCCGCTGTCACGGTTCTACGAATGGAAGGGGGAAGACAAGACCAAGCACTTCTTCGCGATTCAATTGCACGACCATCCGAGCATGTTAGTCGCGGGTGGGTAGGAGCGCTGGTAGCCAGGCGACGATACGGAGCCGGTCCACTCCTTCTCCATCGTGATCACGCGGGCCAATACCTTCATGGCCGACATTCAGTACCTCGGAGATTGGCGGAGGGCGGTTGAATAGCGAAGCAAGGCCATAGCAAATAAGAGAAATGGACAGGGATGAACAACTTTTCTTCATATTTGGGAATGCGTTCAATAGGATGGTCTATGGATTCTGCTTGTCTCCACTGCCGTGCAGTCAAGGCTCATGCGGCGAATGCCGCAGACGAAAAGCACGGCAATGATCTCTTACTTGAACCTGAGTGGCGATTCGGGCGTAGTGGGCTATGAATTCGGATACGACTTCATCAAAGTGCGGTTTGGCAGCAGCGCGACGATCTATGTCTATGACCACTCCCGTCCCGGCGCCGTTCCGGTCGACGCAATGAAACGATTGGTAGCCGCGGGCGCAGGTCTCGCGACGTACATCAGCTTACAGGGCAAGGCGGACTACTCTCGGAAGGAGTAGCGAGCGCGTAGAATGCCTCTCCAATGAGCTGCTTCAAGTCTTGGTCCCGCCGCCTTCTATGGGACTAAGCGGGAGCGTTCGATACACGGCGTGCCAAAGGCCCGCCCCAAGTGCGTGCTCTCCAGTCAGCCGTTGTCGGAAGAGCCCAGTGAATGCGTGGACGTGCGGTCTGCGAAAACTGCACATGGCAGACAGGTCGGGACTGGTTACGCAGCGGTCTGCATCCGCTAGATGAACGTCGGTCGAGCCGGTCGGCGCCGTGGCGTCAATGCCCCGTGACCCGCTCAGCGGGATTCGTCTGCATCGACGCCCGGCCATCATGTGCCTGAATGTCCATCCGGATGCCGGAGCTTTTCTAGCAGCCCCGTGCGCCGTGGCGGACGCCGCTGGCACGCGGCCCGCAACGTCCCCTCGTCGGCGGCAAGCAGAATCCTTGACCGTGCCCGGGTTACGCCGGTATAGAGCAGCTCGGGTCCGGCCAGTTCGTGTGGCTGGGGGGGGAGAACCAGCAGCACCGACTCGAATTCGCTTCCCTGTGAGCGGTGGACGGTCATGGCCCAGGCGGTGTCGTGGCTGGGTAGGGCGCCCAGCGGCACGCTGCGCGGTTCCTGGAGGCCGGGGAACCAGGCGGTGATGCCGCGGCCATCCTCTCTGTTGAGCAGTACGCCGACGTCGCCGTTGAAGAGGCCGCTGTGGGGGTCGTTGGCGGTGACCAGCACGGGTCGGCCGTGGGCCCACTCGCCTGCGGGTAGGCCTTCGCGGCGCAGTCTGGCCTCGACTCGGGCGTTGACGCCTTCGACGCCGTAGCGGCCACGCCGGAGGGCGCACAGGATACGGACGCGCGTCAGAGCTGCGAGGGCCTCCTCGGGTGTTGACGCTCGGACGACGGCCATGACCTGGGGCCAGACCTGTTCCAGAGCGTTGTCCACCTGTGCGGACGGGTAATAGAAGAGTTCGTCTCGATAGTCTTTGTTGGTCAGGGTCTGTAGCGCGGTCTCGCCGTCGTAGTCGCGAATGGCGGCGGCGAAGCGGCTGATGCCGGGGTGCGACTGGAATCGGTAGTTGCGGTCGAGCTCGACGTGGCAGTCGGTCAGTGGGCTATCGGTTGCTTCGGAGGCTCCGCCCGCGGCCCCACTATTGCCGTCAGCGGCTGCCGCGATGATCATCTCAGCCAGCACCCGGCCGGGTTGCACGCTTTTGAGCTGTCGGTGGTCGCCGAGTACGACGAGGCGGGTGCCGCGGCCGAGGGCTGATAGCAGACGGTCCCAGAGGACGAGGTCGAGCATGGAGGCTTCGTCGACGACCACGACGTCGTAGGGCAGGGGGTTGCCGGCGTGGAATCGGCAGCGGTCGGTGCGCGGATGCCAGCGCAGCAGGCGGTGCAGGGTTCGCGCTTGGAACGCGGCCCGCTGGAGGCGTGGACGTACACTGGCGAGCGGGCCGTCGAGTTCCCTGGCGGCCTGGGCAATCGCTTCTCCGAGGCGGGCCGCGGCCTTGCCGGTTGGTGCGGCCAGGGCTACGCGGATACCGGGGTTGCGGTTGGCCAGCAGGGCGAGCAGGCGCGCGGCTGTGGTGGTCTTGCCAGTTCCGGGACCACCGGTCACCAGGGCGAGCGCCCGCCGGAGGCCCAGCTCTGCCGCGCGCCGTTGGGCCGAGTGTGGGTCGGGAAAGAGCTGAGCGAGATCATCACCGTCGCCAGGGGGGGCGTGGGACGTGTCGCCGGCCGAACCCTGGGCCTTCTCGTTGGCCAGCTCGCGCAATCTTGCGGCCACCCGGGTCTCGGCCTGGTCCAATCGCCAAGACTGTAGCCGCTTGCCTCGTAAGACCAGTGGCGCGGGGCTGCTGCCGTCGCTGCCATCCCTGATAACACTGACGGCGGCACTCTGTACCAGTAGGCCGGCTTCTTCGTCGGTCAGCTCGAGCGAGGTGTGACCGGCGGCCCACGAGCTGAAGAAGCGTTCCAGCACTGGGGCGGCCGCATCGGGCAGTCCCCAGCGGCGCTTCAACATGTGAATAGCTGCCAGGCTCATGCTGGGGCCTTCCGGTCAGGGTTGGCAGGGCTGCCAAGGCTGGCAGTGCTTACGAACAGCCCATCGAGGTCATTCAGCAGGGCCTCGGGCGGGGTGATCTCGAGCACACCCTGGCTGGTCTCTGGGAGGACACCACGCAGAAACAGCAGGCTCCCGGAGACGGCCTGCGTCCCGGGGCCGTAGAGCCGCAGGTAGCGGCGCAGGGCGACGAGGTATAGATGGATCTGCAGCAGGTAGTGCTGCCCCGCCGCGCATCGCCACATCGCCGGCCGGCTGTAGTCGGTGTAGCGCGGTCCCAGATAATTGCTCTTCCAGTCGACGATGCCCCAGCGATCATCGGCTCGCACCAGGCGGTCGATATAGCCGGTCAGCATGCCGGACAGGGCCTGGCCCGGCAGACCCGCCAGGTCGAGAGCATAATTGCGTTCGTCGTCGTTGCGGGCATGACGGGCGAAGATGTTCGACAACGCTTGGCCGGTGATGCCGGCCCGACCGAGCGGCAGCAGAAACTCCCATTCAGACAGGCCAGTGTCCGCGGCAGCCGTCTCAA
>CAVOCN010000178.1:0-3849 GCA_963694205.1 Dehalococcoidia bacterium
TAGTGATGAACAGATGGAGCGCGTGGCCTTTCGAAAGGCTTTGATTGGGGTCATATCTTATGTGAGACACCCCGTTTACCACTCTATCTCCGACGATGTCGAAGTAAGTTGGGCGTGGTCAGTGGTCAGTGGTCGGGACCGTCGACCGCCTTTTGACCGAATTGGCTGACGCGACGGTTCAGCAATCCCCTCCCTCAACTTGACGCCGAACTGGCGCAAGTTTAAATGCACCAGGGGTTTGAGACAGTCCTCGGTGTCCTACGGAGCGTAGATCTCGACGGAGGCGAGGACGCGCACGTCGTTTAGTTGGGTGCTGTCGGTAGTTCCAGCGGGATAGCCAGAGACAAAGAAAGAGGCCCCGGCATTGCCGGGGCCTCTTTGCGTTCGCGAACTTGGTTCGGCCGCTCCCTACGGAGCGTAGATCTCGGCGGAGGCGAGAACACCCTCGATGCCGTTGCCGCCGACGACGAGCACGCGCCCGTCGTTTAGCTGGGCGCTGCCGTAGTTGTAGCGGGCGTCTTCCATGATGCCCTCGATGGCCCACTCACCAGTGGCCGGGTCCCAGGTCTCGGAGGAGTCGCGCTTGCCGATGCCGCCTATCAACAGCACCTTGCCGCTGGGCATGAGAATGGCATCGTGCACGGAGCGGGGCTCGTTGGTGTTGCCCGACTGGGTGAATGTAGAAGTCGCCGGGTCCCATATGTCGCTGTTGATGCGCTTGCCCCGGCCGCCGACGACTAACACCCTACCGTCGGCCAGCTTGGTGGCGGTGTGGGAGGTGCGCGACGATGTCATCTCGCCTGCCAGCGTCCAGGTGTCGGTGGCAGGGTCGTAGACTTCGCCGGTCTTGGAGTAGGGCGGGTCTACCTTGCCGCCGCCGGTGATGAGCACGCGGCCGTCATCGAGGGCGGTGATGGTGTTGGACATGCGCCGCTCGAGCATGGGGGCGACGAGGGTCCACTCGTTGGTGGCGGGGTCGAATATCTCGGCGGAGTCCATGAGGCCGAGTTCTTCGGAGCGACCGCCAGCGGTGAATACGCGACCGTCGGGAAGCAGGACGCCGGTGGTGAGGTCACGCCCCTCGTTCATGGGGCCGGTTGAGGTCCACTCGCCGGTGGCGGGGTCCCATATTTCGGATTCGACGATGGGGATGTTCTGCTCGCCTTCGCCGCCTGCGGTCAGGACACGCCCGTCGGCCAGTACGACAGTGATGGCGCCCGCGTGGGCGGTGATGGTTTCACCGCTCAAAGTCCATTCGCCTGTGGCGGGGTCAAATAGCTCGGTGCCGAACTCGTAGTTAAGCCAGAAGCCTCCGCCGCCTCGGCCTCGGCCGCCTGTGACCAGTACCCGGCCGTCTTGCAACGTGACGGTGCCAGGGGACTCGCGCAGCGACTTCATGTCGGATATGCGGGTGAACTCACCGGGCGTGTCGCTGACGACGAGCACCGGTGTGGGGGAGGCGACGATGCCGGAGGAGCTTGCAGTGCCAGAGGGCGCCGCTGCGTCGCTGCTACACGCGGCCGCGGCGAGCGCGGCGACGATAGCGAGTATTCCGAATAAGTAGATGCGTTTCATCGGCTTTCCCTGTTTGGTACTAAAAGGGTGGGTTTGTAGGAGTGGTTTTATAACGTTGGTACGGGGTGGTGCTGGGTAGAAGCGCGTATTGTACACTCCGAACCCGCAAAGCTGGAATATTTGCACGGAGGCTGGTTATTAGAACGGTGCTACTGGGTAAAACGGGCCTTGAGGTGACGAGGTTGGGCGCGGGCCTTTCCCAGATTGGCCTGAAGCTGGACTCGTCGCAATTTGAGCAGGCGGGCCGGGCCCTCAACGCCTACCTGGACGCAGGCGTGAATTTTCTGGACACGGCGCCGTGCTATCGCCAGAGCCAGGCGGCTATCGGCGAGTTTGTCTCTCACCGGCGCGACGAGTTCGTGCTGGCGACGAAGGCGGGGCATCACCCGGATGGCTATCACCTGCTGACGGGACGGCCTTGGAGCGGGCCGACGATTCGCGAAAGTATCGAGCGCAGCCTCAAGACCTTGCGTACGGAGTATGTCGACATATTGCAGCTGCACTCGCCGGGACGAGCCGTGCTAGAACGCGGCGAGGCGGTGGAGGAGCTGCTGAAGCTAAAAGACGAGGGCAAGACGCGCTTCATCGGCCTGAGCGGTGAGGGCGGCGCGGCCGAATGGGCGATCCAGAACCCGGTCTTCGATACGTTGCAGACGACCTACAACCTGATTGACCAGGCCTCGCACTCCATCATCGAGCGAGCGGCCGCGCTGGGCATGGGCGTCATTATCAAACGGCCCATCGCCAATGGGGTCTGGGGTCGAACCGAACCACCATTGGCTGGCGAGGGCGACTGGGGCGAGTTCGGGGCGATGGTCGGGTATCACCAACGGTACCTCGCGATGACGCAGGAAGGGCCGCTAGCGGGCGCGCCGGAAGACCCTGTAGCGCTCGCCATGGGCTTCGTGCTCGCCAACAAGAACGTGCACACGGCGATAGTTGGGTCGCAAAACCCCGCCCACATCCAGGGCAACGTGGACATGGTCGAGCGCGGCCTGTCGCTGGACCCGGCCGTCGTCGCCGACCTGCGCCGCCGCCACGACGACGTCGGCTGGTTCTGGGACACGCTGGGGTAACCCCCCACAACGATGTCGGGGGTTAAGATTCGCCGGTGAACTTCACGAACGACGACAAGAGGCGCGCACAAGAGGCGCAACGCGAGCAGTTTCGGCGCTACGTGCAAAAAGGACCTATCGTCTTCAAGGTGGTGCGGGGCTGCCGGTCGGGGTGCGGGTGTCTGGTCTCGTTCTTCTTCTTCGTAATCGTCGTCGCCATCGTCGTGTCGATTGTGCTGATGCTCACCGGCGGTGACTCGCCCGGAAAGCGGGCGTGCGAACGCTTCTATGAGCTGGGCGCGGACGCCGGAGGCTCAACAACCCTGAGCGGAGTTGCGCTCGGCAGTGAACTGAACGACATACAGGAATTGTCGTCGTTGGCCGAAGCCGATGTTAGGGAGGCGAGCGACGCGCTGTTCGTAGCCGCCCAACCCGTAGAAGTGGACACCGTCGCGCTCGTGACCGCGGCAGCCGCTATGGGCGCGGCCTGCGCGGAGGCGGGACACTCGCCGTGACCCGGCTCTCCCCCTGTCCCGTCTCTTGGAGGCGAGAGGGGAACAAACGGGTCCCCATCGTCGTCTAGTTGTTAGTGGCCGGGCTGGACCCGACCCTAAAGCGAGGCGTGCGATGAGATGGAATGAAGTTAGGCGACTCCCCCTGGCCGGGCTGCGGCGCCCGTCGCACGACCTGAGGCGACGCTATTGCCCCTGCGGCTGCGGCAAGTTCCGCATGGTGCGGGGCTAGCCCGCGGGAATAATCGGCAGCAGTATGTGCGACCCGTGAGCGGCGTCGTGCATAACGGTCTGGCGGGCCGCTCGTAGCTCGGCGTCTACTCCCCACTGGTTTCCGGTGTTGGGGTTGCGGTCGAAGCGCGGGAAGTTGGACGAGCTAATGTCCACCCGAACCCGGTGCCCGGCCTTAAAGACGTTGGACGTGGGCCAAAGGTCGATGGTGAATTCGTAGGTTTCGCCAGGGTTCAGTAGCTTCTGCTCTGAAGTCCCCTCACGATAGCGGCCCCGGATTATGCCGTCGCACAGGTTGAGTGCGTGACCGTCGGGGTGCACGTCGACCAGCTTGGCGGTGAAGTCAGTGTCGCGTCCGTCGGTGGCGGCGTGCAGCTTGACCACGACCGGGCCGGTCACTTCCATGTCTTGTTCCAGCACCTCAGAGGTGTAGACGAGCACATCGGATCGGGCTTCCACCTCGCGCTGGTCGTAGG
>CAVOCN010000179.1:0-3846 GCA_963694205.1 Dehalococcoidia bacterium
GAACTCGGGGATGAAGCCGTACTCGAGAAGGTCGTCGGAACTGACCTCGGCGTACAACTGCTCCAGGTTGACTTCCGGAGCCTCTTCGCCTTCGGCAGTGGCCCTGAAGCCCATGCGGAACTTGTCCTTGGCGACGCGCCGCTCGATGACCTGCTCGAGGCCCTCGAACGCACCACCGCACATGAACAGGATGTTGTCTGTCTTTATCTGCAAAAAGTCCTGGTGGGGGTGCTTGCGACCGCCCTGTGGGGGGACGTTGGCTACCGAACCCTCGATGATCTTTAGCAGGGCCTGCTGCACGCCCTCCCCTGACACGTCCCTGGTGATGGACGGGTTGGGGCTTTTGCGGGCGATTTTGTCGATTTCGTCGATGTAGATGATGCCCTGCTCGGCCCTGGTCACGTCGTAGTCGGCGGCGTGAATTAGCCTGAGCAAGATGTTTTCTACGTCTTCACCGACGTAGCCTGCCTCGGTAAGAGAGGTGGCGTCGGCGATGGCAAACGGTACGTCAAGAACCCTGGCCAGGGACTGAGCCAACAGCGTTTTGCCCGACCCGGCCGGTCCCAGCATGAGGACGTTGGCCTTCTGCACTTCGACGTCGTCTTGCTGCTGGTTGGACCAGATGCGCTTGTAGTGGTTGTAGACCGCCACGCTCAGGACCTTTTTGGCCTGGTGTTGACCGACAACGTACTCGTCGAGTTGCTCAAGGAGCCACTTGGGGTTGAGCCCTTTGGACATCAGTCCGGTGGTCTCGGTGGTGGGTGCTGGGCTTTCCTCGGAGATGATCTGCTCGCAGAGCGTCACACACTCGTCGCATATGAAGACCCGGTCGGGCCCGGCGATCAGGCGCTTTACCTGGGCCTGGGCCTTTCCGCAGAAAGAACACTGATAGTTGGCTGAACTGCCGCGCGTTGAGGTGGCCATAACCCTCCGGCTCTATACGAAATTACAAACTGTCGATCGGTCGTGGGCGCAGGATGCCCGTCAGTCAGATTTCTTGTCCTCTGTGCTCTCTTTGTCCTCTTTGCCCTCTTCGCCGGAAGAAGTCAGGACTTCGTCGATGAGTCCGTACTCTTTGGCCTGCTCGCTTGTCAGGTAGTAGTCCCTGTCGGTGTCTCGCGCGATTTTGTCGTACGACTGCCCCGAGTGCTTGGAAATTATCAGGCGCATCTTGTCTTGCAGCCGCAGGATTTCACGGGCTGCGATGTCGATGTCGGAGGCCTGTCCCTGGGCGCCGGACAGGGGCTGATGCATGTGGATGGTCGAGTTCGGCAGCGCATAGCGCTTGCCCGGTGTGCCTGCTGTCAATAGCACAGTCGCCATGCTCGCAGCGAGGCCGACGCAGATGGTCGAGACGTCTGGCCGAATGAGGTGCATGGTGTCGTAGATGGCCAGCCCGGCGTGGATGACTCCTCCGGGGGAGTTGACGTACAGGCTGATGTCTCGCTCCGGGTCCTCGCGGTCGAGGTACAGGAGCTGGGCCATGATGGTGTTGGCCACCTGGTCGTTTATGGGCGTCCCAAGGAAGATGATTCGCTCTTTAAGCAGGAGCGAATAGATGTCGAAGGCGCGCTCTCCACGAGAGCCCGTCTCGATGACCATGGGGATCATGCCCTGGGGCGAGATCATGCCCTGGGGCGAAACCAAGTTGCTCGTCATTCCTGTTCACCTTTCGATTTGCCCGTTGTTTTTGGGGTCGCTTTTGGGGTCGCTTTGGCGCTGGCTGGTTTTTTCTTTTTTGCTGCCGGTTTACCACCTGGTGCTTTGCCAGCGGATTCGCCCGTGGGCTTGGACTCGGCACCGACTATCGCTACCAGTCGCTCTACTGCGTTTTCGAACTGGAGGTTCCTGCGCATTGAGGCGACAGCCTCGTCGGAGTCCAGGTCGACTTGCCCGGCCTGTTCGGCCGGTACGGTCGCTTTGAGCGAGACTAGCTTCTCGGTCAACTCATCGTCGGAGACCTCTATGGACTCTGCGGCGACCAGTGACTGCAGGACGTATGTGCGTTCCAACCGTTCCATTGAGGCGGTGCGGGCCTCTTCGCGGAACTCTTCCCGGGTCTTGCCTGCGTAGCGCAGGTAGTCTTCCAGGCCGACGTTCATACGCTGTAGCGCCTGTTCGCGGTCGCCGATGATGTGGTCTATTTCGTGGTCGACGAGAAGTTCGGGGATTTCCAGGTCGGCGGACTCGGTGAGTGCGGCCAGTGCGGCCTCACGGTAGGTAGCGTCGTCGTTTCGCTCGGCCTCGGTTTCGAGGTCGTCTTGTATTGACTGACGAAGGGCGCCGAGGTCGTCGTGGCCTTCGCCCACGCCCTTGGCGAACTCGTCGTCGAGGTCTGGAATTATGCGCTCTTTTATTTCACTGACGGTGGCGGTGAATGAGGCCTCTTTGCCGGCCACGCTCTCGCCTTCGGCAGTGGACTGATAGTCGTCGGGTATTGTCAGTTTGAACGTTTTGGGCTTGCCCTTGGAGATGCGGGTGAGCTTTTTTGACAGGCCGGGCACGACTGTGTCGTGCTCATCTTCGAGAACGAGCACGCCGCTTTGCTGGTCCATAAGGACTTTGCCGTCGACGGTCGCCGCAATGTCGGCGGTGATCATGTCACCGGTCTTGGTGGCCCGCTCTACAGGCTCCCAGGTGGCGAGGCCTTCGCGGATCTGCTCCAGCCGCTCGTCGACTTGCTCGCCAGTGACCACGGTGGTTTCGCGCTCTACCCGGAGCTTGGAGTAGTCGTTCAGTTCAACGTTGGGCGAGAGAGGGATGGTCGCCTCTATCTGCACAGGGTCCAGGCCCTTGAGGTCGATTCGAGGGAGCCCTCCGGCGTCGATGTCGCTCTCTTCGATGGCTTTGGACGTGACGTCCGAGACCATGTACTCGATTACGTCATTGATGAGGTATTCGCGGCCGAATGCCCTCTCGATGATGCTCCGGGGCGCTTTGCCCTTGCGGAAGCCGGGTATGTTGGCTTTCTGCACGATTCGCCGATAGGCGCGATTCAGGTAGGGTTCCAGGTCGTCGTCGTCCAGTTCGATCTCGATGATCGTTTGGCGCGCGACTTCTTCTTGTTGGGTGACCTTCAAATGGGGCTCCGTGACGAATTGGTAGAGTCCGAGACAACTCCAAATGTTCCCTCAAATGGTTCCCCAATTTGTTGACGGGGATGAACGGGAGTCGAACGGGCGAAACTAAGCCAATTATAGCACGCGAGCCCCCGTGAAAATGTTCCGTGCAGGCCCCCAATGTGGGGTGGCCGGGCGCTACTGAGAGGCGGGGCGGAGGGTTGGCCCGGCGTCGAAGCCGAGCACGCCCTCGACCCAGTTCGCCACGCTCAGGAGGCCCTGGTCGTCCATCGGCGCGCCGATTATCTGCACGCCCAGGGGCAGCCCGTCGGGCGTAACACCCGACGGCAGGCTTATTGACGGCAGGCCGGAGGTGGTGATCGGCGCCTGCCAGCGCGGGTCGCCAGTGGTCTCGGCGTCAGGGGCGCCAAACTCCCGGGTAGTGGATGTGAGCACGACGTCGAAGGGACGCATGGCCTCTATTAGCTTGCTACGAAAGGCTCTCCGAATTCTCTCTGCCTGCACGTAGGTAACGGAGGGGGTGAGGATGCCTATCTCGACTGTCCGCCGGACGTCTGCGGCGTAATCTTGCGGCCGTTCGGCGAAGAGGCGCTCGTGCACTGCGGCGGCGTTCACGTTCATGACGGTGCGGTGCGCCGCCTGCAAGACGTCCATGTCGTAGTCGACGGTGACGTCGCCGACTTGGGCCCCAGCGCCAGCGAGTTTGCTGGCGACGCTTTCTACATGGGCCAGTACGTCCGCTTCGCAGCGCTCTCGAAAGAACGTT
>CAVOCN010000180.1:0-3829 GCA_963694205.1 Dehalococcoidia bacterium
CCGGTTGACGCGCGTTTTGCCCAGGCGGTTGTTCTGCCTTGAACGCGTTGGTCGGCGGCCATAGAATGAATTCGTATGAGCAAAGGTAAGACGCGCGGGCCCGACCTGAGGATTCACTCCAGAAATATCGAGATCGACGAGCCGACGGGTGAGTACGTCAGGCGAAAGTTCGCCAGGCTCGAGCGCCACATGCAGCCAATGTCCGCCGACCTGGAGATATCTACGACCTCTTCACGGTCCGCTAACGACCGGGTAATAGCCCAGTTGACCATCAGCGCCAACGACGGGGTACTCCGGGGTCAGGAACGCGGGTCGACCATTCGGGAAGCCGTAGACCTGGTAACCGACGTACTGGATCGCCAGATACGGCGATACAAGACCAAGTTTTCTCCCACTTCAGTCGCTCGCAGCTTAGCCAGGTCGGCCTCAGCCGAAGAGGTCTTCGGCATGACCTCCGTGGAGTCGGAAGAAGCCGACTCTGAAGAGGCTGGCTCTGAGGAGGCGATGGCCGGAACCGTCATTCGCACCAAACGGTTCTCCATGACCTCAATGCACGTCGAAGACGCCATCGAAGAAATGGAGATGCTCAGCCACAGCTTCTTCCTGTTCTACAACCTCGATTCGCAGGAGTACAACGTCGTCTACCGCCGCCACGACGGGGACTACGGACTGCTGCAACCCGACCTCATCGCCTAGCCCGCCTTTCGACTCGTAGCAACTCTGCACGGGGCGGCAGTGCCCGCGCCAGGGCCTGCGCCGGTGCAATCGCGCGTCATATTTAGGAGAACCCAAGTGTCCGTACTGACCAGCCGCGACCCCGAGCTAGCCTCGGCAATCGCCAACGAGCGCATGCGCCAGCGTCGAAACATCAACCTCATCGCTTCTGAAAACTACGCCAGCGAGGCGGTTTTAGAAGTGCAAGGCTCGGTGCTTACCAACAAGTACGCCGAGGGCTACCCCGGCCGTCGTTACTACGGGGGCTGCGAATTCGTGGACGTGGCTGAGGATCTGGCCAGGGACCGGGCCAAGCAGCTATTCGGTGCCGAACATGTGAATGTGCAGCCGCACTCCGGCGCCCAGGCCAACATGGCCGTCTACCACTCCCAATTGCAGCCGGGCGACACGGTCATGGGCCTTCGCCTCGACCAGGGCGGCCACCTTACCCACGGCAGCAAGGTGAATTTCTCGGGAAAGCACTACCAGTTCGTTTCCTACGGCGTGGACAAAGAAACCGAGCTTATCGACATGGACGAGGTGGCCCGGCTGGCCGAGGAGCACCGTCCGAAGATTCTCGTCACCGGCGCTACCGCATACCCGCGGTTCTTCGACTTCGCCCGCTTCCGTGAGATTGCCGACAGTGTCGGCGCTCTGCTCATGGTGGACATGGCCCACTTCTCTGGCCTCGTCGCCGGGGGCGTGCACCCCTCGCCGGTCCCCCACGCACACGTCGTAACGTCTACTACTCATAAGACGCTTCGCGGCCCCAGGGGCGGCATGATATTGAGCACGGAAGAACTGGCCAAGTCGGTTGACCGGGGCGTGTTCCCCAACGTGCAGGGCGGGCCGCTCATGCACGCGGTAGCAGCCAAGGCCGTCGCCTACGCCGAGGCGCTGACCCCGGAGTTCAAAAGCTACGCTGCCGCCATTACCGAGAACGCTACCGCCCTCGCCGAGGTGCTGGCAGCAGGGGGTGCTCGCATCGTCTCCGGTGGCACCGACAACCACATGGTGCTGGTCGACCTACGACCCCTCGGCCTCACCGGCAAAGCCGCCGAAGAGGCTCTGGACCGCGTTTACATAACGACCAACCGCAACGCCATTCCCTACGACCCGGCCAAACCCAGAATCACCAGCGGCCTGCGACTGGGTACCCCGGCCATCACGACCAGGGGCTTCAACGCCGACGACACCCGTAAGGTCGGCGAACTAATCCTGACTGCCCTGAAAGGCATCGACGAAGCCGGGGTTGAAGAGAGCGTTCGGCAAGAGATCGTACGGATGACGGACCGCTTCCCCGTACCCGGGATCGAGGGCTAAAAAGCGAACCGAAAGTCAAAGCCGGGCTTCAGGCGAGTTCGGACAGCGCTGCCCTGGCAGCGGCCTGCTCGGCGGCTGACTTGCGGTGGCCTGACCCGCGCCCAATCACCTCGTCTCCGACCTCAACTTCGGCGACGAACGAGGGCGCATGGGCGTTGCCGGACTGCTCGATTATGCGATAAACCGGCGCTGGGTGGCCCTTTCCTTGTACGATTTCTTGCAGTGCTGACTTGGCGTTAATGTCCGCCTCGCCGTCGGCACGGCCCACGCGATCTCCTAGCAGCCGCAGCGCTAGCGACGACGCGGCCTCGTGGCCACCGTCTAGCTGCGCGGCCCCCACTATGGCTTCGAGCAGGGCTGCCAGGTTCGACGGCCGCTCGCGCCCGCCTCCTGCTTCTTCGCCTTTACCCATGACGAGAAATTCACCCAACCTGAATTCGAACGCGACGGCAGCGAGAGTCTCGCCGCTGACCAGGCTAGCCCTCGCCTCCGTCAGGCGGCCTTCGGTCCAGTCAGGGTGGCGTTCGTACAGGTCCCTGGCGACGGCGAGGTCGATGACGGCGTCGCCCAAAAACTCGAGCCGCTGGTTGCAAAGCGACCGGTCGAGCCCCTTTTCGTTAACGAGTGAAGGGTGCACGAGCGCCAGCGCCAGCAGGTCCGGGTCGAGAAACTCGAAGCCCAGGCGATTGGTCAATTCGGTGTTGATATCGACCCTCTCTTAGACGGCACCCTGCTAGACCGCGCCCTTGGGCCAGGGTGGCTGCGGCCGCTTTACCTCGCCGATATAACTCCGCTCGGACATCAGTCCAAAGAGGTGCTTGAGTGCATCGGCCGCCTCGTCGTCGGGTGGGACGAAGGTTTTTACGAAGGCAGACTGGCCATTTTCAAATAAGAACGTGGGCGTGCCGAATACCCCGTGCGTACCCGAGGCTTCTTTGTGATCCGCCGCTACCTCTGCCATCAGCGCCGGGTCCGACAGGTCGCGTTCCAACCTGTCAGCGTCGAGACCTACCTCTGTAGCTATTTTGAGCAAAGGCTCGGGGCGGTCCAGGCGGATGCGCTCGCCGTCGTGACGGGCTATCAAAACGGCAAGGTGGAAGCGGTCGAACGCCTCGCGTCCCTGCCGCAGTGCGGCCTTACCTGCCACCAGTGACAGGAGGGAGCGGCCACGCTCGTCTTCGGGCTTCTCCCACGTCGGGGTCTCGCCCTCTTTACGGTTTATCTCGTCGAGCACGAACGCTCGCCAGGTCACGTCTATCTCCGCCCCATCGGCGGCGGCCTTGTGCAGCCACACGGCTGCATTGTGGACATACGGTCATATGTAGTCGTAGAAAATTTCTGCCTTCAGCACCGCGGCTCACCCCCAAACTCAAATTCGCGCCAATCTTAGCATCGCAACTAGTAGGAGGGGGCGGCAGGTTACTAGCACCACCCGACGGCCGTATAATGCCGCTCGACCTCACTTCTGGTGGCCTCTCTTCTTAGTGGGCCCCTGGTGAGTTAGCCTCTCGTCTGGCAGAAGGATGCATATATGAAAGTCCTACTAATCGGCGGCACTTTGTACTTCGGCAAGAAGATTGTTAAAGATCTTCTTGAGCGCGGCGACGATGTGACCATCTACTCGCGGGGAAACACCCGGCCCGAGTTCTGGGACGACTGTGAACACATTGTCGGCGACCGCACCGACTACGACGACTTCGACGCGAAGCTATCTGGCAAAAGCTTCGACGCGGTCATAGACAACCTGGCTTTCAAAACTGAAGACGCCGAGTCTGTTGTCAGGACGCTACGG
>CAVOCN010000181.1:0-3813 GCA_963694205.1 Dehalococcoidia bacterium
CCGACGCCGCCGTATTCCTCGCAGAACTGCCGGGCCTTTTCAGCGCCCCGGCTGGCGAAGTACAGTTCGATGCCGTCTACGGCCAATCCTTCGGGTTTGCCAGCGTCGATCTGGTCGAGCACGTCTTTGGCGTACTCGCCGCACCCCACAAAGCAGATGGATAGAGCCACGGTTTTCTCCTTATTGATTGCGATTACGCTATGTCGCGCTGTTGCGCTAGTTGTGTTCGTTGTGTTCGCTAAAGCCGCTTGCCATGTCGGCCATCGCCGAAATGCTCGCCAGCGCGTATTAATAGGTACCTATTACTAAACTAAAGAGGACGATGGACTTACAGCGCTCAGAGTCTAGCACTAGCAGGTGGCCACTCAAGCGGCCCCGACTAACGCTGCGTCCTCGCAGGCTTTTCGCCAAAGCCAGCATGTGGCTGCTCGTCTTGGTGCTCGTAGCTTCAGTGATATTCACGGCCGACGTTTTACGCCTCAACGAAGCCGAGCGGGCCGCCTCGCCCCACCTCTACAGCCTGGTGCAGTGGGAGTTCTCCAACTTCCTCGACAAGTGGTTGCACCGCGCCGTCTCCGTCTTCCCCTGGAACTCGGAGTCAGACGCCGAAAAGGCCGAACAGATAGAAGACTACTTCGCCCTCACCAGCGCCCGCGTTGCCGTGGCACAGGCGCTGGCAGACGGCACCGCCGAGAACATGGGAGCGCCAGAACGGGAAGAGCTAGCGGCGCAACTGGCGGCACTCGACCGCAGCAGGGAGCGCCTGCGGGCCGACGTGGAGGAGACACTGGAAGCGGCCATAAGCGCCGTCATCGCCGCCGAGGGTCTGTCGGGCTTCGCCGGGCTCATCTTCCCCCCCGTGGACTTCCTGTTAACCACGCCGCCGTACGCCCTCATCACGTCCCCGCGTGACCGCATCGAGCGTGGCGAAGAGGCGCTACTGAGGCCGGACGTGAGTCTCTCAGACAGCATCGCGATAGAAGACGAACTTGCGGCCCAACCAAATCTCTCGGCGCTCGTTATACCCATCGGAGGAGTGGCCACCTACCCGGCTTCCGTATTCAACGGCAGGGGGCTGAGGTGGACGCTGCAGATAGCCGCGCACGAATGGCTGCACCATTACCTGTTCTTCAGGCCGCTCGGCTTCAACATGTTCGACTCGGGGGATATGCAGACACTTAACGAAACAGTAGCCGACCTGGCGGGCCGGGAAATAGGCGACCGCGCCTTCATAGCGCTAGGCGGCGTAATACCCGTATCGGGTTCGTCTGCAATAGACGACACGGGTTCGCCTGCAATTGCCGTGTCGGCCATGGCGGCCGAACCTGACGAGAAAATCTTTGATTTTCAGGGCGAGATGCGCACGACCCGGCTCAGGGCAGACGAACTGCTGGCCGACGGCAAGATCGCCGAGGCCGAAGCCTACATGGAGGCCCGTCGCCTTATCTTCGTGGCCAACGGCTACAACATTCGCAAGCTGAACCAGGCCTACTTCGCTTTTCACGGCACGTACGCCGAGAGCGGTGCGTCGGTAAGCCCGGTCGGTGGCCAGGTACGCGATTACCGGGACCTGTCGCCAGATCTCGGCTCGTTCATCGGCCAGGTAGCCTCAAGCCCCAACTACGCCGACTTCATCGCCGAACTGGACGCCCTCAGGCAACAGCCCGTCTCGTCTATTGCAGACGAACCCAACACGGCCATTGCAGGCGAACCCGTGTCGTCTATTGCAGACGGACCAAACAAAGAGAAAGTTCACAACGTGCTATCATCGTTTGCGTCGCTGACGGCCCCGCAATGGCCGGGCTTAACAAGTTTGCCAACCCCCGTCGAATCGGGTCGTAGGCCCCCAATTTTAACTTATGAATCCTAACCAACAAGAACAGCCAGAGATCAACTTCGACCAGGTGGCCGAAAAGCTACGATCGATGTTTGGCGGTAAAGGCGGCGGCTCCAAGGTAGGCGGCCGTGGCCTCGGACTCGCCATTTTCGGCATCTTCATCGTGGCCGCCATCATCTGGGCCGGTACGGGTTTCTACTCCGTACAGCCGGGTGAGCAGGCCGCTCTACGCAAGTTCGGCGTTTACCAGCGGGGCGATGCTGGTGCCTTCATCGGGGGCACCGAGCCTGGACTGCACTGGTACTTCCCGGCTCCTATTGGCACTCGTTCCATCGTCCAGGTAGATGAGATTCGGCGACTTGAGTTGGGCGTCCGGGGCAACACACCCATACCCGTCGAGTCGCTCATGATCAGCGGCGACACCAACATTGTCGACGTTCAGCTACTGGTCCAGTACAACATCAAGGACGTAGAGAACTTCCTGTTCCGGGTTGTAGACCCTGGTGGGGCAGTGATTAAGGGCGCCGCCGAGTCCGCCCTTCGCCTGGTCGTTGGACAGCGCATCATCGACGACGTACTAACAACAGAAAAAGAAGCCGTCCAGGCCGACACGAGGCAGGAACTTCAGCGTCTGCTCGACCTGTATGAAACGGGCATAAACGTAACCGAGGTCAAGCTACAGAACGTCCGACCCCCGTCGCAGGTGCAGGACGCCTTCGACGACGTGGTCAGGGCGCGTGAAGACAAAGAACGCATAGTTAACCTGGCCCAGGCCTACGAGGCGGACATTCTGCCCAGGGCGCTGGGTGAGGCGTCGCGAGTGCTGGAACTGGCAGAGGCGTTCAAGCAGCAGAAGGTGGCCGACGCAACCGGTCAGTCCGAGCGCTTCCTCGCCGTCCTCACCGAGTACCGCAAGTCCAAAAACGTGACCAGGCAGCGGCTCTACCTCGAAGCCATGGAAGAGATTCTGCCCGGCATAACCAAGTACATAATCGACGACAACTCTGGCGGCAACCTGCTTCAATTCTTGCCGCTGAACAACGATGGCGCCGATGGCACGGGCAATTCGTTCGGCCCGCTGGAGCCATAAACGATGTCACTCAACAAATACGCAATACTGTTCGTCGTACTGGTCATTCTGACCGGGATTCTCGGCCCCCAGGCCTTCTTCTCTGTGGACGAAACGCAGGTGGCCATAGTCACCCGATTCGGTGAGGTCCAGCAGACCATCACCAAGCCCGGCCTGCACACCAAAACGCCGTTCGTGGACAACGTCATCTACTACGAGAAGCGCCTTACGCTGTTCGACGCCCCCCCGGACGCGCTGATCACCTCTGACAAGAGGCGTCTGGTAGTTGACGCCTACGCCATTGGCCGTATTACCGACCCGCTCTTGTTCCGACAGACGGTGCAGAGCCAGCAGAGGGCCATCACCAGGGGAAACGACATCGTCGCTTCCGAACTGCGCCAGCTGGTGGCAAACGACGAACAGATAGACATCATCAGGAACAACCGCCAAGCCATCATGGAGGATGTCCACACCGCGGTGGTACCGAAGCTGGCCGAGTTCGGCATTGAGACCGTCGACGTCCGCATAAAGCGGGCGGACTTCCCCAGCGAAATCGCCACCGCCGTCTATGCCCGCATGCAGGCCGAGCGAAAGCGAATTGCCGACGCAGAGCGAGCCGACGGTGCCAAGCAAGACCTGGAGATTCGCTCCAGCGTCGACCGCCAGGCCACCATCATCAGCGCCGAGGCCGAGCGAGACGCCAACATCCTGCGGGGTATCGGTGAGGCCGAGGCAGTCAGCATATTCGCCGCCGCCCTGGAACAGGACCCCGAGTTCTACCGTTTCCAGCGCACGCTTGAGGCATACAAGAACTTCCTCACCCAGAACACCACCGTGGTTCTGCCGGCAGACAGTGACCTGTTCTCGTTCCTGCAGTCACCGGGTGATTTCTTCGACGAAGCTAACG
>CAVOCN010000182.1:0-3809 GCA_963694205.1 Dehalococcoidia bacterium
GGCTCGGCCTGGACTACGTCATTATCGACACAGAGCATTCGCCGAGGGGCCGCTCTGAGGTGGCCGACTACCTGGCGGCTTCCCGGGCGATGGACCCTGTGCCGATTGTGCGCGTGCCCATCCCCGACCCGCACTACGTGACGATGGCGCTGGATGCCGGGGCGCAGGGGGTGCTGGCGCCGTACTGCGAAACGGTGGAAGAGGTGCGCGACGTGGTGGGGGCGGCGAAGTGGCGCCCGCTCAAGGGCGCGATGGTGCGCCAGGTTGTCGAAGAGGGCGTGTTCCCTTCTGAGGCGTCCAAGAAGTACCTGGAAGACCTCAATAAGAACGTGGTCTGCATTATCGGCATTGAGAGCGTGGCGGCTATCGAGGCGCTTCCCGACATTCTTAAAGTCCCCGGCATAGACGCTATATTCGTGGGGCCGAACGACCTGAGCATTACCCTGGGCCTCCCCAACGACTACGCCCACTCTGACTACGAAGCTGCCCTGCGGCGCATTATCGCGGAGTGCGAGAAGGTAAATGTGCCGGTGCTTATTCACCACCAAACGGTGCCGTTGACGATCAAGTGGCTGGGTGAAGGCGCGCGGTTCTTGCTGCACTCTTCGGACGCCCGGCAGATGCACGCGGGCTACCGGGCCGAGTTCGGCGCAATTAAAGAGGCGGCGGCGGGCATTACCGGCGCGGCCTCTGACCGAGACATCGGCGAATCGCAGGAGGTTATCTGATGGAATTCACCATAGTTGCCGGACCACTGGGTGGCGTTGCAGAGGGCCCGGCCTGGGACGGGGAAAAGCTGCTGTTCACCCATATTCCCGCGAGCAGGGTGCTGGCGTTCGACCCCAATACCCGGCTCACTTCTATTTATAGAGAAGGCACTAACTGGTGCAACGGCACCATGTTCGACGCCGAGGGGCGGTACTACGGCTGCGAGGGCGGCGCGCGCCGGGTGGTGCGCTACGACGGCCCGCCCAGCCTCGACGCCGAAGGAGCGGTGGTGCTGACGGACAACTTCGAGGGCAAGCGCTTCAACATTCCCAACGACCTGGCGATTGATGACACCGGTCGCGTCTGGTTTACCGACCCGTTCTATGAGGACGCTGGCGGCGAATGGACCAAAGACCGCACCGACATGGAGCTGGACCACGAGTCGGTCTACCGGCTGGACCCCAACGGCGACGGCACCTATTCGTCGGCAGAGCGGGTGACGTTCGACACCACCCGGCCGAACGGGCTGCTGTTCAACCTGGATCACTCGATTCTGTACGTCGCCCAGAGCGGGCGAAATTTGGACGAGAAGCGGCAGCTACGCGCCTATGCCGTCCAGCCGGACGGATCATTGGGAGAAGGCAAGGTGTTGCACGAGTTCGGCGACTGGCGCGGCATCGACGGCATGGTGCTGGACACCGAGGGCAACATTTGGGCGACGGCGGGCACCGCGGCCGGTGGGCCTGGGCCGAGCGTCTACGTTTTCTCAGCCCAAGGCGAGGTTATCGACCGTCACCCGTTGCCGGTGGACCTGCCGACCAACTGCACGTTCGCAGGGCCGGACCTGAGCGACCTGTACGTCACCACAATCGGCGGCCACCTGCTGTGGACGCCCACCGAAGCGACGGGCCGCATCTGGTTCCCAAAAGCCAGCTAAAAACCCAGCCAAGCCAGCTACAGCCAGCGAAGCCAGTGAAAGCCAACGAAGCCAGTGAAAGAAGAGGCCGCTAAATTGCCAGAGCCAGTGCGAGTAGGAATCGTCGGCGCGGGGGCGAACACCCGGCTGCGCCACATACCCGGTTTCCAGGAAATAGACGGCGTTGAGGTTGTCGCCGTCGCCAATCGCTCACTTGAATCGGGCGAACGGGCCGCGAAGGAGTTCGGCATCCCCACGGTGTACGAGCACTGGACGGACCTTATCGACGATCTGGACATAGACGCCATCTGCATAGGCACCTGGCCGTATATGCACGCCGCCATCACCACGGCGGCGCTGGAGGCGGGCAAGCACGTGCTGACAGAGGCACGCATGGCGATGGACGCACAACAAGCGCACGACATGCTGGCGGCCTCGCTGGAACGGCCCGACCTTGTTTCGATGATCGTCCCGTCGCCGTTCACGTTCGGTGTGGACCGCACCGTTGCCCGGCTAATCGCCGAGGGCTACCTGGGTGATGTCGTTGGCGTGGACCTAACGAGTCATTCGGGCGGTTTCATCGACCGTGACGGTGCCATGCACTGGCGTTACGACCGGGACATGTCTGGCCACAACGTTATGACGATGGGCATCTGGTACGAGGCGCTGATGCGCTGGATCGGCCCTGCTACCTCTGTCACTGCGTTGGGCCGTACCCACGTAACTTCGCGCAAGGACGGCAGCGGCGAGACGCACGTTATATCCATCCCTGACCATTTAGAGGTCCTGGCCGAGTTTGCGTCTGGTCCATTAGGGCGGCTGCGTTTTAGCTCCGTCACCGGGCACGCCCCAGGTGACCGAGCATGGCTGTACGGCACCGAGGGGACGCTAAGAGTGGACACGGCCGACGCTCTCGACGCCACGGGGTTGCACATTGAGCGGGTGACGCTGTCGGGCGGGCGCAGGAGCGACGCCGGGCTGACGCCCATCCCCATAGCGGATGCCGAGCGCGGCGATTGGCGAGTAGAAGCCGAATTCATCGGCGCGATTCGTGGCACCGAGCCGGTGCGCCTAACGAGCTTTACGGACGGCGTGAAGTACATGGAATTCACCGAAGCAGTGCTGCGCTCGTCCCAAGAGCGAGCGAGTGTGTTTTTGCCCTTATAAGCTCGTAGCGGTCCGGCGCGCGCTGCCGCGCGCTGTTTCCGGACCCTGGGGTTGTGTGTTGGGATAGTAATAGGAGGCCCGTTTGAATCTGGATATCGGACAGATCAGGTCGGAAATTCCCGTTGTGGGGTTGATGACCTACCTCAATACCGGGTGGTCGGGGCCGTCTCCTACGTATGTGGTGGAGGCGATAGAGAAACGGCTTCGCTACGAGAGCTATTCTGGCCCCACGACTACGGAGGTGCTGGAGTCGGGGATCGCCATTCGCAACCGGTCCAAGGAGGCCGTCGCCCGGCTGTTTAACGCCACGCCCGAAGAGATTCTTCTAACGGAGAACACGACCGAGGGGCTAAACGTGGTTCTGAACGGGCTCCGGTTCGATGCCGGGGACGAGGTGATTATCTGCGACCTGGAGCACCCTTCGGTGTTGCTGCCCGCCTATAACTTGCGGGCCAACCGGGACGTTTCGGTGAAAATTGTCAGCCCCGGTCCGGACCCGACACCGGAGCAACTGGTGGACCTTTACTCTGGGGCCATGACCAACCGCACCCGGCTGGTCTTTCTCAGCCACGTGCAGTACTCGACCGGGGTTCGTATGCCGGTGGCCGAAATAGCCGAGCGAGCGCATGCCATGGGCGCACAGGTGCTTGTGGACGGCGCGCAGGGGCCCGGTCATTTGGCGCTCGATATGCCAGCCCTGGGGGTCGATTTTTACTCCTCGCCAGGCCAGAAGTGGCTGCTGGGGCCGGACCAGACCGGGGCGCTGTTTATCCGGCGCGACCGCGTTCCGGAGCTTCACCCATCGCGCATAGGCCACGCGTTCGCCGAGTCGTACGACCTCAAGGGCGGCTTCGTGCCCGCTCGCGACGACATTGGCAAGTTCATGGTGTCTACGACTTCCATGCCGCTTCGTGCCGGGTATTTGGCGGCTGTGGAGCGCATATTGGACCTGGGGCCGGGGCTGGTGGAGGCGCGGCAACTGGCGCTGGCCGGTCGCCTCAAACGGGCACTGTCGGAC
>CAVOCN010000183.1:0-3805 GCA_963694205.1 Dehalococcoidia bacterium
AGGCGTGGTGGACGCCCATCGGGTTGTTTGCCGTTATAGGGCCGTCTATGAACGAGAACCGTTTCTCAGCATCGTCGTTACGGCTCAGGTACTTGGCCATCGTGTCGTTTTGCCGCCACCACTCGATGACGTCGCGTTCGAGCTGTACAAAGTCGACCTTGGAATTGACCGGTTCAAACATGTTGCGTGGTTCCCATTTCTCTATTCGTGTCGTTGGCCCGCGGGCCTATACAGGTGTCCTGGCGGCCATCCAGATGTTCTTTGAGTCGCTCGTTACCGGGCCGAGCGTTCCCGGCCGCGCTGCCTCCGCGCCCTGAGATCCCGTCACCAGCCAGCCAGCCGCCGTCAGCAGGTCGGCCAGCGAATCGGCATCGTAAAGCTGGTGGCTCATAGGCAGTCGTAGTGTGGGCGTCAGGCCGCCACTGGCAGCGTCGAAGAAGCTCCAGTCGCTAAGCAGCGTGTTCCCGTCTTCGCTAAGTTGCCGTTTCTGGTACACGCGAACGTCCCCAGCAAGGTCGAGGGTCTCATTTTGGAACTGTTTCATCAGGTAGTCACGGTTGCCCGTCTCTACTATCAACACCGCTTCGGGGGCGGCGAGCGCAAGCAGGCCTTCGAACAACCTCAGATCCGCCTCCCGGCCCTCGTAGCCGATGGACGTAAACATGGAGATGAACGCGTCGAACGGCCCGTTAGTCAGATCGTCCCGGACCAGCGCATCGCCGATCACCCAGTTCACATCCACGCCCGCCGCCTGTGCATGCCGTTGGGCAATTTCGATGTAAAGCGGCGAGAGGTCTATGCCCGTGACCGCAAAGCCTCGTCTCGCCAGCCGGGTCGCATGTCTGCCGGTGCCGCAGGCAACGTCGAGTACCCGAGCGCTGTTAGACACCCCGAGTTCTTCGAACAGGCCAGCCAGCGTAGCCACCTCGGCGTCGGCACGCTCCTCGGCGGCCTGCAAGAACGGCAGGTAGACCTCCGGGCGTTCCACGAACAGCGTTCGGTGCCAGTCCAACGCCGGTCCCAGTGCCTGATTAGACCCGGCTGCCTCGTTAGACCCGGATGCTGGGTTCGATCCAGTCAAACTTCTCCCCTGATTCGCGTTCGAATTGCGGACAACGCAAAACGCCCATCCCCTCGAAAAAAGGGACGGGCGAAAATTCCCGCGGTACCACCCTAATTCCCCGGCGCAGGCCAGGGCTCTCTTATGTGGCATCTAAATCGTAGATACCGATCCCGTTAACGGGGGATCAACGCGGCGGAGCCTACTGCTGGGGGAGCCCCAGTTTCAGGCCGCGGCTCAGGAGTGATGTTCGACCCGCCAGCTCACGTCCGCTCACACCGTATCGGACTCGCTCGGCGGCTCAGGCGGGCCTACTCGTCTCCGTCATTGCCGTTGAGGTTCAGGTTATGGGGTGGTATTTGCCCGGTCAAGCTACCGACCGGGGCGTTTGTGCTTAGCGCTCCTGCCACAGCTCTGCTTCGGAGTAGTGGATCAGGTCGTTGAGGCGTCCCATCCAAGGCCCCATTTCGGCAGCGGCCGCCGGGTTCTGGGCGACTACCTGGAACTCTGAATCCATGTCCGACGCCTGCTCGAACGTCCACTCGGCCTGCACCCGGTCTGACCGACCGGAGTGGTAGTCGGTCATTATGCGCGTCTTCATCGACAGGCCGTGCCTGTTCAAAATGGTGTCGCCCTCACGCAGCGTTTCGACCAGTTAGTCCGCTTTACCCACCTTTGCAAAGAACACCCGCTTTTCGACAATGGCCATGACTTCCTCCTAGTTAGCCCCGCACCAAGGCACCCCAGTACGAACGTGGGTACGAGCGTGGCAGATAAGCGTAAGGAAATTCTTACGTAAGTGAGATTGTCGGGTCTGCGGCGAGCCCTGTCAATCTGAAGCGCATAGCCGAAGCCTCTCTTCCTGCCCAGGTGGGACCGTGCGCAGCCGTTCGGCCAGCGGGCTCTCCGAGTTGTTCGTCGCCCGGGCTGAGCGTTCGATCAGATCGACGCCCGCCAGGTAGTCAGCGACAGCTATGTATTCAGCGCCTATGCCACCCTGCGGGTCTGGGATGGAGGTCGTCGCGTTGTGGTAATTGCCCAGCGGGAAGGCAATGCCGGTCGTTGCGTACCCGTGCACCGCGAACGCCGTCGCCTCGCACGTGCCTCCGCTCATGAGCGCTCTTTGCCACTTGAAGCGTTCGTGCTGTTCCCCAAGTTCTTTGGCAGCACTCACAAGAACCTGCTCTGCCCCTGCGTCGAACGAGTAGGTGCGGTCGCCCGTTCGCACCACCGGGCCGTCCCTCTGCGCAACGCCGGGTATGACCGACGATGCCTCTACTGAAACCACGATCGTCTCCGGCGGCAGCGTGCCTGCGCCAGCCATCGCCCGCGCGCCGATGAGGCCGTCTTCTTCCGCCCTGGTGAATACTCCGTACACCGGTCGCTCCGGCACTCTGAGAGCTAGCCGCTTGAGCGCCGAGACTATGGCCGCACACCCCGCCAGGTCGTCCAGCGCCCGCGCCCTTATCACGGCCCCGTCCAGTTCGAAGTCGGGCAAATCGAAAACCACGAAGCTGCCAGGCGATAGCGAGTGAGATGCCTCAAGGCGCGCCAGCCTGTCTTTGCCCGCGCCCACGGCCTGCGCCTCTTCGTCGCTCACCGGGTGCAGCGTCGCCGCAGTGCGCTCGCCGTCGGGGCTAACGACCAGCACCGGCGTTTCACGTCTGAGAGCCGCCACCGGCACCCCGCCCAGGGCCCGAACGTAGTTCGCCCCGTCAGCCTTACTACCGGGAAACACTTCGAAGCCGGGGTGGTCCATGTGGGCGACGAAGGCGATGCCCGGGCCCCCGATGCCCGGTTTTGAGGCATCGCCGCCAAGCGTCGCGACCAGGTTGCCGAACCCGTCGGCCTGCACGTCCAGCCTCGCCTCTTCTAGTTCGCCGCGTATGGCATCTGCCACCGGGCGCTCGTGGTAGGAAACGGCGGGGATGGCGCAAAGCCGGGCCAGGGTTTGGAGAGCGATGTCAGTGGTGTCGGGCATGGACCGACCTTAGCAACGCCAGTTCCGGTGAGCAATCAAAGGGTCGCCGCCGCACTCGCGGCCGCAAGTTCGTTTCCCATATAATTCGTCGCCTCTGGTACGGGTAATCGTGCCGGGTCAAATCGCCTCTACTTAGGACGGACTTGCGCCGTCGAAAATCACTGGTTGGAGCAAAAGACAAGATGAAGCTGGGTTTTTTCACCATGCCGCTGCACCCCCCTGGCTCAGTGCATGCAGACACATTGGACGCCGACCTTCACCAAATAGTCACGCTCGATAAGCTCGGCTTCTCCGAGGCCTGGGTGGGCGAACATTTCACCTCGGAGTGGGAAAACATCCCCGCCCCGGACCTGTTCCTGGCCAAGGCGCTCGGCATGACCGAGAACATCATTCTCGGCACCGGCGTCACCTGCATGCCCAACCACAACCCCTTCACCATTGCCAACCGCATCGCCCAGCTAGACAACATGGCGCGAGGCCGATTCTATTGGGGCGTCGGCTCCGGCGGGTTCCCCGGCGACCTGGAGGTATTCGGATACGACTACAAGAACGGTGAGAATCGGCAGATGACCAGGGAGGCGCTCGATTGCGTACTCGGCCTCTGGGCGGACCCCAAGCCCGGCCGCTACAAGTCCCAGTGGTGGGACTTCACCATTCCCGAGACCGACGACTACGTTGGCGTCAAATACCACATGACCCCGTTCCAGGACCCGCACCCGCCCATCGGCGTGGCCGGAGTGTCGCCCAAGTCAGAGACCCTGTTT
>CAVOCN010000184.1:0-3805 GCA_963694205.1 Dehalococcoidia bacterium
ACGTCGGGCCTTTTGGCGTGCTGTCGCGACTGTTGGAGCTTGTGCGACCCTGGCGAACCCAGCTCGTTGGCACTTTCCTGCTTGGCGTGGCCAGGGTGTTCGTTCTGGTGGGGCTGGGAGCGGTGAGCGCGCTGGTGGTGCGGCAGGTCACCGGTGGCGGCGATATAGTCGGCCTGCTGGTGACGCTGGGAGTGTTGGCGACGCTGACGCCGCTGCTGCACTGGTGGGAGTCGTGGATTTCGCATGACATGGCGTTCCGACTGCTGGCCGAGATGCGCATAGACATGTACCGCAAGCTCGACAAGCTGGCCCCGTCTTATCTCGTCAGTCATAGGTCGGGCGACATCATGTCGGCGGTGACTACCGACGTTGAGACGGTCGAACTGTTCTTTGCTCACACCATCGCACCGGCGTTCGTGGCGCTGGCGGTGCCGCTATCGGTGCTTGTCGTGATAGGGATTATCGAGTGGCCACTGGCGCTTATCTTGCTGCCGTTCCTGGTGATTGTGGCGTACTTGCCGTTTCGAGCGAGAGATGACCTGGACGGGTTGGGGCTGACCGCCAGGCAACACCTCGGTGAGGTGAACGCCCACATGGTCGACGGCATTCAGGGTATGAGGGAGATACTCGCATTCGGTCGTCAGCGCGAGCGCCTCGACGAGGTGACCGCGCAGCAGCTTCGCTACGGCGAGCACCGCATGCGCTTTTTCAAGTTGCTGACCGGGCAGCGCGTGATGATCGAGGTCGCGATGGGGCTGGGAGGCATCGCCGTGCTAGGCACTGGTGCCTATTTGGCAAGCGAGGGCAGCATGCCGTTCGAACTGCTGCCGCTTACAGCGATCATCGCCTACACGACATTCATACCCATTTCAGAGGTCGCACAGGTCGGCCGCCAACTGGCGGACACCCTGGGTAGCTCCCGGCGCATCTTTTCGATACATGACGAGCCGGTAGCCGTGTCCGACGGTCCGGGCCTGGCCGGTGCAAGCTCGGCAGCACCCAGGGGCGAAGTGGCACTGAACGGGGTGCAGTTCGCCTATGGGCCGGGATTGGCCCCGGCGCTGGACGGCGTGAGCTTCACCATTGAACCCGGCCAGACGGTGGCCCTGATAGGGCGCTCTGGGGCGGGGAAGACGACGGCTGCCCATCTGCTCATGCGCTTTTGGGACCCACAGGCCGGGGAGGTGTCTCTGGACGGGCACGACCTGCGGGAGTATCGCCTCGATGACCTGCGCCAGAAGGTCTCACTGGTGGCACAAGATACGTACCTGTTCAACTCATCGATTCGGGACAACCTGCTGGTGGCGAACCCGGAGGCGACGGAAGCCGAGATGGTCGAGGCCGCAGCTATGGCCGCTGCCGATGAGTTCATTACGGCGCTGCCGGACGGGTACGACACGACCACCGGGGAACGAGGGATTCAGCTATCGGGGGGCCAGAGGCAGCGCATAGCCATAGCCAGGGCGTTTCTGAAGAACTCGCAAATATTGATTTTAGATGAGGCCACGTCCCACCTAGACGCCGAGAGCGAGGCCCTCATTCACTCGTCGTTGGAGCGACTCATGTCGGGCCGGTCGACGATGATAATAGCCCACCGACTGTCGACCATAAGGGCGGCCGACAAGATAGTGGTGCTGGACGCCGGGGCCGTGGCCGAAGAGGGAGATCATGCCGCTCTCATAAGCCGCGGCGGCCTGTACTCACGGCTGGTGTCGGCCCAAATCTCTGCCGCGAGAGGGTCCTGAGCTAGCTAGAGGCCCAAAACTAGCCGGAAGCCCTGAATTAGCTAGAAGCCCTGAATTAGCTAGAAGGATGAATAACGAGCACTGGCTGCTGCGCCGAGGAGACGACGCTGTCTGCCACGCTGCCCAGCGCCAGTCGGAGCGCGCCCGACCGCCCGTGGGTGGTCATGATGATGAACGTTCCGGGGTGTTCGGCTTCGACCTCTCTCGCCACCTCCATGATGCCGTCGGCGGGCTTGCCGTAGACGAGCCTCTGCTCGGATGAGTGGGCGCCGTCTCGCTTGAGGTCGTCTCGGACGGCGTGCAGGTAGTTGAGCGCAAGCTGGTCAGCCTCGCTGGCGGCCGCGTCGGTCCCCACGGTCGCTACTTCGAGCAGGTTTTCGCTGGCTGGCTGCACCCGTAATAGGACGAGGTCTGTACCGAGAGCCCGGGAGAGTCCCGATGCTAGCGGGAGCGCTTTTTCGCCCAATTCTGAGCCGTCCAGGGGCACGATCGCGGCCCCGAAACCGACACCTACGCGCTCGGCGTGGTGCGGGCCCAGTAGCAAGACCGGGCAGGAGGTGTTGCGCAGCACTTCGTCTGCCACGCTGCCAGAGAACAGCCGACCCAGGCCGACTTTGCCATGCGTTGCCAGGGCCACGACGGTGCCGGGATTTCGTCCGGCAACGTCGGTAATGACGGTGGCGGCTGATCCTTCTTCCACGATGGTGTTGACCCGGACGTTGTGGAGGCCGACGTTCGCCCCGACCGTATTGAGGTAACCTTCCGCTTCCTTCCTCAATATGCCGACAACCTGGGTGAAGGCGTGGCCCGCCGAGTGCTTGGCCAGCGCCGGGTCCGAGGTGTTCACTACCCGAAGCAGGTCGAGGCTCGCCCCGACGGCGCGGGCGAGGTCGGCTGCGTACGGGATTATCTGCTCAGACTCATCCGAGCCATCCAGCGGGACTACGATTCGTTCGAACAAACTACCTCTTTCTAGCCCCGGTCTTGGAGCGGGCCAGGCCAATTGGCCCATCGGGGGCACGGGACAGGAGTGGATGGTATCAAAACGAGGGGCTACTTTACGCCCATGATGGCCCACTTCGGACGGGGGTAAACTGGCTTCCAAACTACAGTAGGAAGACCGGTCACAGAAAACCCAGACCCCAGAACCCGACAACAGAAATGATAAAGGAGGTCGATTTGGACGCCAGGTACCTTTTCATGGCCAGCATGGATGTAGCACCCGACAGGGAAGCCATCTTCGACGAGGTCTACGACACCGAGCATGTCCCGCACCTGAGCCGGGTGCCTGGGGTGCTGTCCATCGCCCGGTTTCAGACCGGCGAACTGAAGATGTCGATAGGTGGCGAGGTCAAGACGGTGGTTCTGGATGACCAACCACGTCACACTGCGATCTACGAGTTGGAGAGCCCCGACGTGCTGGTGAGCGGCGAGTGGGCCGCAGCGGTGGAGACGGGCCGATGGCCGACCGAGGTGAGGCCGCACACCACCAATCGGCGACACATGTTGCTGCACCGGAGCCCGTAGCAGTGGAAGTTAAAGGCTTCGCAGGCCGAATAGAGCGCACGGTCGTCACGGCGATTGAGGGCGTGCCGGTGTCGGGTAGCATCGCGGCCAAAGCATTGGTTCGGGGAGATGAGATGCTGACGCTCGAACTCAGCTACGCGGCCGGCGCGAGTTCCCGGCCGCACAGGCACGACCACGAGTCGCACTGCTACCTGGTAAGCGGCAGGATCAGGGCGATGGTGGCGGGCGAGTCCTGGGAGATGGGCCCCGGCGACGCCTGTATTCACCCGACCGGTGTGCTGCACGCGATGGAGGCCATTGAGGACTCGGTCGTGGTGGAGGTAAAGTCCCCTACGCCGGACCCGGAACTTATACTCACGTGATTCCCAGCCTTCTCCGTAACCCTCTAGAAGTCGTACGCTTCAATGCCCGTATGGCCGCTGGCATCGGGATGCTGGCCGTGCTGATCGCCGTCGGCATCCTGTGGTATTCGCAAGTGGAAGGCTGGTCGGTGTTGGACGCCGCCTATATGACGGTGATCACCTTCACCACGG
>CAVOCN010000185.1:0-3803 GCA_963694205.1 Dehalococcoidia bacterium
ACTTAGGCGCAGGGTACGCCCCGACGAACTTGAGGCCGTGCCCCCATTCGTGCTTGCTGACCTGGCAATCGACTTCGCCCGCCGAGACGTCACCATCGCCGGAGAGCACGTCAGCCTCACAGCTACCGAGTACAAACTGTTGTACGAGCTGGCCACCCACGCAGGCCGGGTGCTGACACACGACCAGATACTGCAACGAGTCTGGGGCCCCGAGTACTCCGGCGAATCACAGCTTGTGCGGTCTTTTGTACGAAACCTGCGGCGCAAACTGGGCGACGACGCGAAGTCACCCCGATACATCCTCACCGAACCTCAAGTAGGCTATCGAGTAGCAGACCCCCGTTAGATTGAGGCCTCTCCGGCCCCGGCATCGAGGCGCTTTCTCAGGCCTTGAAGGTCTTCTCGAACGCTCCGTAGTCCTGTTCCCAACGCTGGCAGAGCGCAACCTCTGCGTCCCGGTGCTCATAGCCGTTCGAGTCGGGCTGCGGGTTGGCCCGGTACCACTCCACCGTCTGGGCCACCCACGTCTCAATGGGGGTGGTCTTCATCTCGAAGTGACGCCGCGCCCTGTCGATAGAGGGAATGTACGCAGGCATCCGGGAGAAAAAGTCGTACCACCAGTCGTGCCACGGCAGGTCAGAGGCCGTTTCCACCACGTTGCCCGGTATGGACACGGTGTTGGGCGTCCGGCCCGCTGCCTCGGCGATTATCCCGATGAACCGGCGCAGGTTAACAATGTCACTGCCTGTGATGTTGTAGATTTCTTTTACAGCTCGTGGGGAGTCGATGACATCGACGAACGCCAGCCCCACGTCGTCCCGGAACCCGGGTCGGAACACGCCCAGTCCCCCGTCTCGGAGAATCATCTCGCGGCCATCGAGCACACGCTGCAGGTAGAACCACAGCCGGTCGGAGCGCTCGTCGGGTCCAAGCACCGAGGGAATGCGCATCACCACCCAGGGAAAGTCTGGCGTCTCAGACAGCAAACGCGACATCTGCCGCTTCCCGTCAGCGTACGCATCGCGCGTGGGGTCGAGGTCCCAGCTAACGCCAGTCAGGTCAATCGACTCCTCTCGCAACGGCACATTAGCCTCCAGGTCCACGTACTCGTCTTCCGAGCGCGCACCGGACCCTGCACCGACAGTGCGCCAATTGGTCGCGTGGCCCGGGCCTCCGTACACCGAGACACTGGAGGAGACGACGTACTTGCCAACGTTGCCTCTGAACGCCCGTATAGCCGCCCGAACGTCGTCGGGCACATAGGCCACGTTGTCGATCACGGCGTCAAACTGCCTGCTCTTGAGAGTCTCTACGAACGCGTCGTGGTCGTTGCGGTCCCCGGCTATGTGGTCAATTTCGTCCCAGAAGTCCGGCCGCACGTTGCCCCTGGAAAAAATCGTGACGTTATCGCCCCTTTCCAGTAGCCGACGAACGGTGATTTTGCCAAAGTCCCTGGTGCCGCCAATAAACAGAACATTCATCTCGTAAGTGCCTCTCTAGTCGAAATTCATCCGCCGGTGGTCGCCCAGCATACGGCGTTGTCTCGGCGTGGCCTGCGCCAGCATCGCCTCGTCGAACTGGAATTTATTCAGGTAAGGGGGAAAGCGCTGAGCGAACATGCGGTCAGCGCACACTACTTGCAGTAAGTACCGGTTCTGGTCGCTGTTATTGGCCGTCCCCCGGTGCCACACCTCGCTACGGTGAATGGTGGCGTCGCCAGCTTTGACCATCATGCTCTGCTCAGTCACGCCGTTCCATTCCGTGTCGCCGTTCGGTCCCCTGCCAGCCCGGTGGCTGCCCGGAACAACCTTGGTCGGGCCCAGCTCTTCATACAGGTCGTCCAGGTAGAAATGGACCGTCGTGACGTAGACGGGCAGGCGGACCCTCTCGTCCGCCATTACGTCGGGCGGCAACGTGAAAGGCTGCCAGTCGGCGTGCAACTCTTGGTCCGGCCTGCCAGGGCCGGTGATCCAACTCGTCATGGCTATGGCATGGCAGTCGGCTCCGTGCACAGCTTCCCAGACTTCGATGATCTCTGGCTTGTCGAGGTAGCGCAGAAAGAACGGGTCTTGGTTAAAGCAGCTGCTGATGTGTTTTTGGTAAAAGCCGTTGGCGCTGGCGTCACTGTCGCGGTCATAGCCCTTTTTCGCCGCAGTCAGCCCCTCCATGTGAACGCGCAGTTCGACAATTTCCTCCGCCCCGAGTAGTCCAGGAAAGTACACGATGCCGTCGCGCTCCAACGCCTCAATCCTGCTCGGCAGGTCCGGGTAGGCGACCAGATCCACGGTCTCGGTCATGTTTGTCCTCCTGCTTAGCCGGTTTATTGGGCTGGTTGGGCCAAAGCCTATTGGGCCAGGGCTACTAATCGAACCAGCCGGTCGTCACCCTCACCGCTACGACCTGCGCGGTGACGCGCTCAATGCCGCCTGAGGTCACACTGCAAGTGAGGTTCGTGCGGGTGGGCGTCTCTTCGGTTATGCGGGCTCTCAACGTGACGGGCTCGTCAATTGGCGTCGGGCTGAGGTAGCGTACGTTGAGTGTGCCCGTTGCGTACCAGATTGGGTCACCCTCCCCAACTCCTCGACCTTCAGTCTCATATCCCCTGGCTATGGCTGTGCACACGCAGTGGCAGTCTATGAGCGAGGCGATAGTGCCGCCGTAGAGTATGTGCGTCGGTCCGGCCATGAACATAGGACCCGGCGTCCACGTGCAAACCGAGACGTCTTCTTCCCAGTGGCTCTTAAGCTGCAAGCCATGATCGTTGAGCGACCCACACCCCCAGCAACGGTTGTTCTTAATCCGGTCTTGAAACGCCATCGTGCTCATAGCCGTCCCCTCCAAAAGTGTTTCACCGAAACGGCCCCCTAGCGGCTTTTGAGGTAAAGGGGCGCAATTAGCTGGTCAACCGGAACAAAGCCGTCAGTGAGCAGTATTCTCTCTCACCCAAAGTACCAGCTGTCAAACACTGCGGGCGGCATGAACCGACTCACCGGCGCATCCCTGCCGACCGACGCGCTGGCCTGGGCCAGGTCGTGGGGCGTCACGGCACCATCGGTGGCGACCACGACGTAGGTAGTGTTGGAACGCGGGTCGTCCTCCCACAGGTCGTCGTCTCTAAGCACGTAGACGTTCTCGAACGTCTGCGAAAGCGTATAAACATAAGCCCGCAGGAATCGTCCTGCAGCCGGGGCATCGTGTAGCCCCCGCCACCGACGGGCTAGGCAGTCAGTACGTACTGGGCAATGACCCAGTAAAAAATGCCCGTGGCCACGACCACCAGCGCATGGAAGAACTCGTGGTATCCAAAATAGGAAGGTGCCAAATTTGGCCGCTTCATGCCGTAACTCACCGCCCCCACCGAGTAGGCGGCTCCCGCTGCCGCAACTCCGGCGATGACCTGCCAGGGCTCGTCGATTATCAGCTTGGGTATCATCGCCAGGCTAACCCAGCCCATGCCCAGGTAAAGGGCTACCCGCACCAAGCGAGGTGTCGCCGGGCGCAGCACAGTAACCACCCAGCCGATCCCCGCCAGGGACCAGACGACGGACAGTATGGGAATCCCCCAGGCATTGCCTAACAGTTGGAGGCAAAACGGCGTGTACACCCCGGCGATGAACACGAAGATTGTCGCGTGGTCTATGCGCCTTATGAGGTAGCGGCGTTCCGACCACTTTGGCCAGAAGTGGTACAGCGAACTGGCTCCAAACAGCAAAATCACGCAGGTGCTAAATATAGATGCCCCGACCCAGCCCCTCGGCGTGTCCGTGATAGACATCAAGTACCACATCGCCACCGGTGAAAGC
>CAVOCN010000186.1:0-3798 GCA_963694205.1 Dehalococcoidia bacterium
CGTTGGTCCCGGCCATTACAGGCCCTTCGCCAGTTGCTCGTCCTGCCAGTCGTAGTCGACTTTGCCGTCGTAGAAACGGTCGGGGTTCTCGATGGCCCAGATTTGTTTGCGGATGTTGTAGTTGTCGGGCTCCAGCGCAACGCCCTTACGCCACTCAGTCAGGGCTTCTTGGGTCATGCCGCGCTTAAATAGCTGCTGGCCGAACAGGAAGTGGGCGTTGGCCAGGGCGTGGCTCTGGTCGAGGTTCTCGGTGTTTCCCTTTTCGCTTGTTGCCCCTGTGGCGGTCCACTGGTCGACGATGGCACGCTTGGCCGGTTCGCGTACGTTGAATGTGCCAAGTTCCTTGAACGAGACGGTACCGTCGGCCTCGATGAGGAACACGTTGGGGATGGCCTTATAGCCGTATAGCTGCCCCAGGGCGTTGGCCTCGTCCACTACTGTGGTGAAGCTAGCGTTGGCCTTGTCGGTGTACGGCCGCGCCTTGTCGGCGCCCTGGACGTCTACGGCCACGGATAGGACTTCGACGTCGTTGCCGGCGTTATCGGAGTGGAAGGACTGCCAGACTGGCAGCTGTGCGCGGCAGGCTCACCAGGACGCCCAGATGAACAGCGCGACCCGCTTGCCGATGTAGTCCGACAGGCTGACGTCGCGCCCGTCGAGGGAGCGCAGGGTGAAGTCGGGTGCCTTGTCTCCGACGTTGACGACGTTAACGGGCTTTGCCATTTATGAGGTCTCCTAGTTAATCGGGCCGACGGCCCGAGGCGATTAGAAAGTTCAGCCTACGCCGTGGTATCCGATTTCCATTACGCCCGGTCCGATGAAGACCGGGGTGATGCGCTCGCCTCCGGTGATTTTTTCCAGGTCGGCCCACCGGTCGGGATGGAGACCCAGGTCGACCTCTAAATATTCGACTTTGTCTTCGTCCAACTCCGTTTTTTTGGCACCGGAATAGGTGCAGTCGGGGTGGGTGAAGAGTGTTGCGATATTTGAGTCGGTTGCCATTAAAGCTCCCTAGAGGGTCGGTCAATTCTACGGTGAAGACGCCCGTTCCTCAATAAAGCGTCAACTGATTGGCACTATTTCAACCCTGCTAAGCCTGGTGGGCCATCTCATTCGGGTTTGTTCATATGCGATTTGTAGGTTGCCAGATGTTACGGGCGGCCACCGGTGCAGTAAAGTAGCGCCGGAGACTTTTATGATTACTGTGCTGCTAGTCGGTGCCGGTGGGTTTTTAGGAGCGATTGCCCGATACGGGGTCGGGCGCGGGCTGGGCCAGGTGTCGGCCGGGTCGCAGTGGATTCCCTATGGCACGCTGGCGGCCAACGTTACCGGCTGCCTGCTTATTGGGGTCGTGGCCGGGCTGATGGACCACCGCCAGGTGCTGAGTACCGACTTCCGGGCGTTTCTTGTGGTCGGGCTGCTGGGCGGGTTTACGACGTTTTCGGCGTTCGGCTACGAGACGTTTACGCTGGCGCGGGCAGGCGACATTAACGCGACGATCGCCAATATTGGCATACAGATCGCCGCAGGGCTCGGGGCCGTCTGGCTGGGGTATCGCCTGGCGACGGTGGGCTAGGTTGGCCGAAGTTAGACGGCTAGCCGGGCAACAGGGCGCTAGGGCACGTCCATGCGGCGGAGACGACGGACCGTGAGGTAGAAAAACAGCACGGTGACGATGCCCGCAGCGACGGCGGCGGTGGCCAGACGGATTGAGAACTGGTCAAGTTCCGCCAGGTTCTTGTCCTCGATGCCGTACATGATCGACACGGTGTACGACCGCACGGACAGGACTCTTATTCCAGACAGGAACGAAGAGAGCAGGCCCTCCCACAAGAACACGTAAAAGAGGGCGAAGCCCAGGGCCTTGGTCGTCATCAGGCCCATCCACATGAAGATGCTGGAGTAGGTGACGACGCCGACGGCGATCCCCACAGCCACCGCGACGGTCGTTCGCGCGTCGGCGTCGAAAGCGACCAGGGCGACTATTACCCCGCTTACGACGAGCAGCGGCCCGGTCATCATCACCGTGACGATGTACTTGGGTATAACCAACCGAAGCCGGGACACGGGCTTTAAAACGAGGTAGCTGAGGGTCTTGTCCTCCAGTTCGTTACCGAAGGCCGCAGTCGCCAGCGTCATGGTCACGACGGGCATTATGGCTGCGGCGAACATTGTGCCGATCATGCCGCTGGCGAATTCGTGGTCAACCTCTCCATTTACCGCAACGATGATGGAGGTGACGACGACTGGAATGATCGATAGCAACAGCACGATCGCGAGCCGCTTTGGCCCCGAGAGTTGCCTCAGGGAGATGTGCAGAATAGGGTCGTTTATGAGACGGGAGATCATGGCTTACGCATCTACCAGATACCCGAATACGCTCTCCAGCGAGTCGTCCAAGGGTTCTACACGCTCAAGGCGTACGCCCGTGTCCTGAGCCAACCTGGGGATGGCGTGCTGGAGAATTGAGACGTGCTTGCTCAAAACGATGACTCGACCTTCCGAGTCGACCGCCACGGAGTCGACGCCTTCGAGCCCGACCAGGGCTGCGGCCAATCGGCGGGGCTCGGAGCAATCTACGCTGACGGTATACGGTCGTTCGTTGAGTTTGGCGCGAATGGCCCGGTAGTCGCCCGACGCCGCTAGCTTGCCGCTGATCATGAGCAGGATGGAGCCAGCCAGATTCTCCACCTCTTCGAGGATGTGCGAGGACACGACGATGGTCCGTCCGGCGGCGGCCAGCTCGGCCAGTAGCTCCGAAAACTCGATGCGCTGGCGAGGGTCTGTGCCGGACAGGGGCTCATCGAGGAGCATCACATCTGGGTCGTGCACCATAGAAGCGGCCAGGCGCATGCGCTGCCGCATGCCACGCGAGTATTCGCCCAGTGGCCGGTGCTGGGCATCGGCCATGTTCACGGCTTTGATGGCTTTGTCCACCATTGCCGGGACGTCTTTGAGGCCGTAGAGGCGGGCCGAGAATTCGACGAACGCCCTGCCGGTGAAGAAGCCGTAGACGGCCTCGTGCTCGGCCATAACGCCGAGGCGATTGTAGATGCCGGGGTTGTTTCGAACCGGCTCGCCCAGCACGGTTATTTCGCCCTCTGACGGGGCTGACAGGCCGTTGATCATGTGAAGCAACGTGGTTTTGCCAGCGCCGTTTGGACCCAGCAGGCCGGTGATTCCGGGTCTTATTTCCAGGGAGACTTCGTTTACGGCCACGACGTTGCCGAACCACTTCGAGACGTTGTCCACCCGTATGGTCGGCTCTGGTTGTGAAGTGACTGCCACGCTCGCGCCCGTTTCTGTGCCCATGTCTGTCAATGTCATAAGGACGCCTTGCGGTACTTGGACCATAGCAAGGCAGCCGGCGCTGCGATCAGGATCATGTAAATGCCTATGACAGCCCACCTCGCTGCGCCCTGATCGGCATTCGCGCTCGCGCCCGCGAAGTCCCGGTTAAAGATGATGTCGTTTACGTGTATCGGCATCGCCCCGAGGTCGATCAGCGCCAGCCAGGGAGCGGCGGCGTTGTGTATCTGACTACTGAGAACCCAGCCGGTGGCCTCCAAGATCGCCAGTGATCCGATGACGAATGCGGCCCCCACCGACTGCCGTTGGGTGAACGCGGCGGCGGCCATGGGGAGCGTGGTTATGAACAGCGCCATCGTCACGCCGGATGCAAGGAAGCGGGGGATTTCTAGCCAGTTGTCCCGAAACTGCCCCCATGTATCAGAGCCAGCTGAGTTCGCACCTATAAAAACTACTATCTGGAAGAACCAGATGATGAACAATGACAGT
>CAVOCN010000187.1:0-3790 GCA_963694205.1 Dehalococcoidia bacterium
AGAAGAGGCGATCGCCGTTTCCAAGACCCTGGGCGACAGGCTCCGTGGCATCCGCATCGACACGGCTGCTGAGCGCGGCGGCGTTACGATCGGGCTGGTCGAAGAGGTTCGGGCCCGCCTGGACCTGGCCGGTTTCAAGCACGTAGAGATAACCGTTACGGGTGGTCTAAACCCGGAACGAATAAGACAGTTCGTCGAGGCGGAAGCGCCCATCCAGAGCTTCGGGGTCGGTACCTACATCGCCTCGGCGACAACCAACGGGTACACCGCAGACATTCACGAGGTAGACGGCAGGCCCATCGCCAAGCGAGGGAGGACACCGGGCATCACTCCCAACCCGAGGCTCGACCGCATCATGTAGCCGGGCTATGCCCTGCGCTCGGCCCGCACTCGCAGGGCCAGCTTCGCATTTGCCGGGAGCTTCGCGCGCTCAGCAACTCGGTGGCCGACCACCCACATGACTCCATGCTCATTCACCAATAGGGGGATGGAGCCTCGCTCTTCCCGTGGGACCTTCCCGTCCACGAACAAGTCCTGCACTTTTTTCGTCCCGGCCATTCCCATTGGTTGTATCCGGTCTCCGGGCAGCCAGCCCCGTACCCACAAAGCTGACTGGACCAGAGATGGGTCCAGTGAAGCCGTCAAGCCGTCCGGCACTGCCAGTGCTGCAATGCTCAAACCGTCAGACTTCACAATCTCGGTCGAGACTGTCCAGCCGGGCAATTGCAGTTCGCCCGGCACGACTACTCGGTACTCGCCACTGATGTCAGGCGATGCGGCATCGCCTGAGCGGCGAATGACCACTGCTCCAGAACGTGACCTCGCCCGTAGGCCCCCCGGCAGATCGACCTGCAGGCCCGCGTTGCCAGTTAGCAACGCCATAACATCGTCGATGTGGTCTTGCCGCACGTCCACGAGGTCGCCACGCAGTCTTCCTACGGCCCGTCGCACCATGGCCGCGAGCACAGCGGCGGGAAGGGACCTGGCAGCCGCCCTGATTGTCACAGAGTCGCCGTTTTCGGTGACGTTGCCAGCCCAGGCTTCGTCGGCCTCTGCCTCGACGAGTTCGAGGGCCTGCGCGGCGTTATCGGCCAGTCGCACCAGTGCGCCTTCGACCCGCGGGTTGAACGTGCGCATCAGAGGCACCAGAGAAGAACGCACCCGGTTGCGGGTGAACTCATCAGAGTCGTTCGACCCGTCCACTCGAGGCACAAGACCGACGGCCTCGCAGTACGCCAGGGTCTCTGCGCGAGAGACCGTCAACAGGGGCCGTATAAGTCGCAGTGTTGAATCGCCAATAGCCCTGCGCGAGTCCGGGCGCATAGCCGCGAGCCCGGTCAAACCGGTGCCGCGCATCACGTTCAACAGAACTGTTTCGGCCTGGTCGGTGGCCGTATGACCGAGTACCACGGCGTCGGTGCCAACGCGGTCCGCGACACCCGCGAGGAAGGCGTAACGGGCGTCGCGCGCCGCCTCTTCTGTGGCAAGTGAGACGTTTGGGTCAGCCGCACCCAGTACGCACTGAACCCCGTACGACTCACAAAGCTGTTGGACGAAGTCGGCGTCGGCTCCCGAGGCGACACCTCGCAACCCGTGGTCGAAGTGGGCGCAGGTCAGATCCAGCCCAAAGTCGTCACGGAGGGCATGGAGTGCTTGAAGAACGGCGAGAGAGTCCTGCCCCCCGGACACGGACACGATGAGATGGCCGCCTTTCAGTCGCGACCGCTGAAGGACGTCAGCTACGGAGCGGCGCAACTCGCCAACCAACTGCGGCGACCGGGGACTGGGCGCACCGGGTCCGATCGGCTCCGACTGCCTAGCACTCTTGGCATTCGGGGCACTATCGCGGCGCGTCATCACCGTTCGCAGACTCGCCGATTGCCAGGTGTCCCTGTGGCTTGATAAGTCTCACGGTTTCAATTTTGAGGTACTTCATCTCCAGGACTTCAAACCTCAGGGCGCCGTATTCAAACTGTTCGCCTTCGGACGGAATGTGCCCCAGGACATCGAGCACAAAACCAGCAACGGTTTCAAAATCGTCGTCATCCGGGAGCTGTATCCCGAGTTCTTCGTTGGCCTCTTGCACGTCCATCGCCCCGTCTACCTCGAAGGTGAACTCGTTTATTGCTTCGTACTCTTCCTCCGGGGCTTCACCTTCTTCTCCTACTGGACCTGCCAGTTCTTCCAACAATCGCTTTAGCGTGACAAGCCCGGCAAGGCCGCCGAACTCGTCGACGACGATGGCCATCTGGTTCCCGGTAGCCCGGAGTTCATCAAACAGGTCGGCAGCCCTCTTTGTCTCCGGGATGAAATGGGTTCGCCGGGTAACAGCCGTGACCGACTCGTCACCACGTACGGTGCGGGCGGCGAGCGTGTTGAGTACATCTTTAGCAGAAATGATGCCCAACACGTTCTCTGTTTCACCCTCGTACACCGGGAAACGGGTGTGAGTGTCCTGGCTATAGATATTCAGGAATTCGGTCAGGGTTGCGCCTTGTTCAACGAACACCATTTCCGTCCGAGGGGTCATTATTTCCCGGACCTGTCGATCACCGAAGCGGAAAACATTTTCCAGAAGTTCGGCTTCCTCAGGATCGAAGGCTCCCTCAGCTTCACCGATGTCTATGAGAGCTCGCAATTCCCCTTCGGTTATGGAGTGGGAATCTGCGTCCTGCTGGCCCCGACCCGGCACCACGGCCTTACTGATGTATTGCAGCATGACGACGACCGGCCACAGGAGCAGTTCTATGGCTTGCAGTGGCCGTGTGTAGAAAATAGCCACGCGCTCGGCGTACCTGACCGCTAAGGCCTTGGGAATGATTTCGCCTAAAACAAGCAGGATGACTGTGCCCAGCACGGTCGCGACGATCACCCCGACGGCTTCATCGTCTATAGCTGAAAGCGTGACGATGGTCATTAGGGTGGCGAACAGTATGTTCACCAGGTTGTTGCCGAGCAAAATAGTCGACAACAGCCGTTCGGGTTGGTCCAGCATGGCGGACACGCGACGCGCTCCGGGGTTCCCGGTGCTGACGAGGTGCTGGAGTCGGGGTGACCCCTGCAATGAAAGGAACGCCGCCTCGGAACTCGAAAAGAAGGCCGACAGGCCGACCGAGATGGCGATCACGATTATGTTTACGGTTTGGCCTTCCACCCTACACCGGAATACCGAGCCGACCGCGAGGAGCGGAGAGCCGGGGGATGCAAACCATTCTACAGGCCAGAAACGCCCCGGCCGTGGGCATCCGGCCCATCCATGGTCCCGGACCAGGCCTCCTGGACTACCGATCGGCACACATTGCTCGAATATCCACGCCTGGCCAAACGGCCCAAAAGACGCCGAGCGAAACGATCATATTGGTCCGTCGGAATGGAACGGACGGCCTTGCGGGCCACCGTCCGGGCGTTCGCGGCGTCGTCGACGTCGGCTATCGCGACCGCCACCGTCTCCCCGTCGATGCCCTTTTCGGCGAGTTCCCTCGCTATCATCGAAGCCGCCATGGGTCGGGTGCCGGTACGCGATTCGGTCCACCAGCGGGCGAACTCCGCATCGTCCAGTAGCGAGGTTCCGGCCAGCGCCGACACCACTTCGTCGACGGCGTCGGGCGGAAAGCGTTGGGACAGCCGCTCCTTCAGTTCAAGGACCGACCTGGGCCGCTGCGTCAGCAAGCGCAGAGCGGCGGCCCTGGTCTTGTCCACCGAATTATGTTCGTTCACTGTACGGTGCCCCTAGGAGTTGGCGGGGCTGTCAGGGCTGGCACCGTTCGAAGGCGCTACAGGCTCGGGTTCC
>CAVOCN010000188.1:0-3768 GCA_963694205.1 Dehalococcoidia bacterium
GTACGCGGCCAGGGCGAAAGCACCGTAACAACTAGTTAAGGCCTCTCCGTCGGGCTCGTCAGGGCTTCTTCGGCTGATGGCCTCATCGCTCACGCAATTGGTCGTCCAAGCTGGCAATGGTCTCCCGTAGGCCGCGTGAGCGGTCTACGGTCTCTGGCGTCTCGCTTGCGAACTCGGTCTCGCCCATAAGCTCGTAGATGGCCGCTGCTGCTTCGTGGAAACCGGCCGGAAGCCCGGCCGAGGCGAACGTGGCGGCTATCTCCTCCATTTCGCCAACCCATCGCCGTGCCTTTACCGGCAGGCCCGGTATGTGCTTGCGCATCCCTTCCAGCGCTGCGGCCTGGCTTTCCGACATCTCTTTGTCCAGTTCGTCTGCCACGCCGAGCCGCTGCGCCAGCGCCAACACACCTACCGACAGCGCGCTGGTGCCCTTGGTGAACCCGGCGTAGCACATCTTTATTGCCGACGCCGCGCCGGTCTCAGGCCCCAGATCGCGCACCACTATTCCAGCGCCGTCCAGCGCTTGCATGGCTCCCGCATGTGGCCCCGACACATAGAAGCGAGGCGCGTCACCCCGGCCGGGCGGCGGCCCGATGATTGAGGCGTCGATGTAGCGGCCGCCTGCCTGCGTAATTACCCTCTCCATGCGTAGGCTGGTAGCTGGGGACACGGCGTTGCAGTCGGCGAACCCAATGTCCCCGTGAAAGGGGCGTGAGGGGCCAGCGCGCTTGATAGCCGCAGCGGCGAGGGCGGCGAACGCCTCGGCCTGGGAAGGCACGAGTATGGACAGGATTAGATCGGCCCGGCGCACGACCTCGTCGAGCCCGCCCACGTCGGCGATGCCAGCCGACTCGGCCAGAGTTCGCGTGCGCTGGCTTCTTCCCTCCAGCGAGGTGATGACCCGGTGACCCACCTCGCCGAGCGCCCTGCCGACGGCGTGTCCCATGTCCCCGGTGCTGAGTATCGCAACTGTGATTGGCATGGCGATAGCCTAGCTCGTGCCGACTCGTATAATCAAAGCCTTCCTTATGAAAATCGGAGCACACGTATCAACAGCTGGTGGCGCACACAAGGCCATCGACAACGCGCTGACCATCGGCGCGGAGTGCATACAAATATTTGCCTCGTCGCCCCGTGCATGGGCGTTTAAGCCGCAAAAGCCCGAGGCCATTGGTGCCTTCCGGGCCCGATCAGAAGAGACCGGCATCGGCCCGGCGTTCCTGCACGGCAGCTATCTCGTGAATCTCGGCGGGGATGACGAATTGGTGGCTAAGTCTATTGGCTCGCTCACGGCCCATATGAACGCCGCCACCGAACTGGGCGCGAAGGGCGTGATTTTTCATTCGGGCAGCAACAAGGGCAAGGGCTTCGACGCCGTGCTCGACCAGGCCGTAGCGGCCATGACGCAGGTGCTTGCCAATACGTCTGAAGAGACGTGGCTCATCATCGAAAACAGCGCGGGTGCGGGCAATCACATAGGCGCAACGTTCGAAGAGATCGGCCGCATGATCGCTGGCATCAGTTCTGACCGGGTACGGGTGTGCATCGACACCCAGCACACGCTGGCTGCCGGTTACGACATCACGACCTCTTCTGGCATTGATTCGGTGATGAACGAATTCGACAGCGCCATCGGCCTGGACCGGCTGGCGGCAGTGCACGCCAACGACTCCAAGACAGAGCTTGGCTCCGGCAAGGACAGGCACGAAAACATTGGTCTCGGTTCCATAGGTTCCGAGGGCTTCGCCAACATAATGGCGCACCCCGCGTTTGCGGACGTCCCATTCATGCTGGAAGTACCCGGCATAGAGGGCAACGGCCCCGACGTGCCCAACATAGACGCACTCAAGGCCATTCGCGCGAGGTTGTCGGACTGAGCACAGACGATAAGAGCGACGCTCGCTACCGGGAGTACCTGGCCTCCGAGTTGGAGGCAGCCGCCACCTACGAAGCGTTGGCGGCCAGGGAGCCCGACCCGTCTCGTAGCGAGACCCTGCTTCGGCTCGCCGCCGCCGAGCGTCGGCACGGCGCCCGCTGGGCCGAGAAGCTGGGCGTGCCCATGCCAGAGCCCGGCCGCAGACACCTGAGCCCCCTGAACAGGGTGCTGCTATTGGCGGGCCGCCTCATCGGCGTGCAGCGGGTCATCCCCTATCTGGTCATGGCTGAGGCCAAGGACATTCGCCGCTACAGCGCTGACCCAGAGGCCCGCGACATAGCCAAAGAAGAGCGCGAGCACGCGCGTACCCTGAAGGTAATGAGCGGCGTGTCCTCGCACCCCGTACAAGAGCCGGGGCATCGTAGTGGTAACAGCGGTACCATTCGGGCCGCTGTTCTCGGTGGCAATGACGGACTGGTTTCTAATTTCAGCCTCGTTATGGGCGTGGCTGGCGGCGTGGACAACCCCGACATTATCGTCATAGCCGGGGTGGCCGGGCTGCTCGCTGGGGCGTTCTCGATGGCCGCAGGCGAGTACGTTTCGATGCGCAGCCAGCGAGAAATCTACGAACACCAGATAGGCCTGGAAAAGGCCGAACTGGAGGAGTGGCCAGAAGAGGAAGAAGAAGAACTGGCCATGATCTATGAGGCCAAGGGCCTGCCGCGCAAAGACGCCGAGCGCGTGGCGGCCCATCTCATGGCCAACCCCGAACTGGCGCTCGATACCATGGTGCGCGAGGAGTTGGGTCTTAACCCCGACGACCTGGGCGCGCCGTGGGCCGCGGCGATAAGTTCGTTCGTGGCCTTCGCCGCCGGGGCCCTGCTGCCAATTCTTCCTTATCTCCTAGGTGCGGCCGGGGGTGCGGCCGGGGGCACAGGGGGTCAGGCGTTATTGTTGAGCGCCATAGTCAGCGGGATTGGACTGTTTTTGGTAGGCGCAGCGGTGGCGCTGGCCTCGGGTAGAGGTGTGATGTTTGGAGGAATGAGGATGGTATTAATTGGCGGTGCCGCGGCTGCGGTGACCTATGGAATTGGAACGCTAATAGGAACGCAGGTGCTCAATTGACCAGCTCCCCAGTGGACGGCAAAAAGGACAGGATCCCCGTAGTTGAGAACATGGACGAGTGGGGCGAACGCTTCGAGGCCGGTTGGCTGGCCTATGTGAAGCAGAACGTCGTGGGCGTACCCGACGCGAGCCCCGATTGGGATTTATACAAGGGCGCCCGTAACAGGCAGACGCCGGCTGGCAAAGGCATAGACCTGTCGAAGTCGCGCCTGTTGCTGGTGTCGTCTGCTGGGGGCTCGCTAATATCGGCGAACCAGCCGTTCGACGCCGAGCACGTTATTAGCGACCCGACCATTCGGGCGTTCCCCGCGTCGACCCCGCTCAGCGACGTTCGGTTCGACCACACGCACTACGACCACGCCGCCATCGACGTAGATTCCCAGGTGCAGCTTCCACTGCGTCACCTCGAAGACATGGCGGCCGACGGGACCATCGGCGAACTGACCGACAACGTCGTCAACTTTTCCGGCTACCAGCCCGACATTCGCATTATCGCCAACGAGATAGCGCCCCGGATACTGGACGCTGCCCGTGAAGAAAAGGCGGACGCCGCGTTGCTGGTGCCTGCCTGACCGCTTTGCTGCCAGTCCGTTGGACTGATTGCAAGACTGCTTGAACAAGAGGGCATCGCGACTACGCTCACCAGCTCGTTGCCGGGTATGACGCGGCCCACGGCTCCACCACGGGCCGTTTACACAAAGCTGAACACCGGCAAGATGCTGGGTGCGCCGGGCGACCACGCCCAGCAGCGCAGAGTGTTGGAAGCG
>CAVOCN010000189.1:0-3762 GCA_963694205.1 Dehalococcoidia bacterium
ATGCCGGTGTAGATTTCTTCGGCCGGTTCGTCCGACAGCGACACGCGAATGGTGTCGCCGATGCCGTCGTAGAGCAGCGCCCCCAACCCGATGGCACTGCGGATGGAGCCTCCCTTTGCCGTGCCCGCCTCGGTGATGCCGAGGTGGAATGGGTACGGCACCAGCTTTGCCATGCGCCGGTAGGCCTCGATGGTGGTGTCGATGTCGAAGGCCTTGAGCGATATTTTGATCAGGTCGAAGTCCAGGTCTTCGAGAATGCCAATCTCCCACAGGCCGGTCTCAACCATGTGGTCGACCACGGAGAACTGACCGATTTCGGTCTCGCTGCCCTTGGGAAGTTCGTTCACCCCGTCGGTGTGCCGGGAAATACCCCCTGTAGCGCCTATACCACCGACCGGAGGAAGGCTGCCGAAGTTCACGCCTATGCGAATAGGTACGCTTCGCTCTTTGGCGGCCTTGACGATAGTTTCGACTTTTTCACGAGCCCGGATGTTGCCGGGGTTGAGCCGCAGACAGTCCACCCCGCTCTCCAATGCTTTGAGCGCTAATTGGTAGTGGAAATGAATGTCGGCTACCACGGGTATGCGGACTCGCTTGACGATACCGGCCAGGGCCTCGGCCGCTTCCATGTCGGGCACGGCGCAGCGGACGATGTCGCATCCAGCCTCGGCAGCCTCTTCGATCTGGCGGACGGTGGCGTCCACGTCACGGGTGTCGGTCTTGGTCATGGTCTGCACCGTGACCGGGGCGTCTCCGCCTATTTTGACGTTGCCGACGTTTATGGACCGGGTAATTCTACGTTTCACGCTGACCACGCTACCGCAGGATGCTACCTCCGTTCAAGATGCGTAGCACGTCAAAGTAGCTGACTGCGAGAATAAGGCCGATGAGCACGATGAAGCCCGCCATGTGCACGAGGCCCTCTTTTTTCGGGGAAATGCGCTTGCCACCGCGGGCCCACTCGATAATTACGAACATCAGCCTCCCACCGTCGAGCGCGGGTATTGGGAGGATATTCATGATGCCCAGGCTGACGCTGAGCAGGGCAGTGAGTTGGAACACCCAGGCGAAGCCGAGCTCGTCTACTACCTCACCCGTTGCCTGGGCGATGCCGATTGGCCCTGCAATGCCGGGGTTCTCACCAGAGGAAAGGCCCTGGGTCACACCGTCTTTGGTGAACATGAGAATGTCTTTAATGGTCTCCAGAGACATGGGCACCGCGCGCCAAATGGGCTCGGTCTCCGGGCGAACGACCGGGTTGGCAATTACGATAGAAATGCCGATGGCGCCCTGAACGAGCCTGTCGCCCACCTCAATTTCCGGGTTGTAGCGCTGTGCGTCCCTGACTGAGACCTGGGTCAGGGGGTCGGTAACGACCTCGACTACCAGTGGGCTCGGTGCCGTGACCCTGGGCACCAGTGTGACGGCCTCTGTCGTGGCAAATTCGGGTGACGAACCGAGGCCGGTCACTATCGCACCTCGCCTAACGACCAGTTCCACCGGCACGCCGCGTTTGTCTTTGACTATGTCGATGAGGTGCTCGGGCTCTGTAACTCGTTGGCCGTCAACCTGCAAGATGGTGTCCCCGGCCCTGAGCCCAGCCTCTTGAGCCGGCGAACCGGGGGCGATGCCGTTAATCATGACCTCAGAACTCACGAGCTTGTCGTGAGGAAGCATGAACAAAATGGTGAATATGACTATAGGCACCAGGAAGTTCATGCCGGAACCGGCCGCCAGTACGATGGCTCGCTTCCAGCGAGCCTGCCGGGCGAAGCTGCGCGGTTCGGTCGGGTCTTCCTCACCAACCATCTTGACGAAGCCACCGAGTGGAATGAGATTGAGCGTGTAGGTGGTTTCCCCGTACCTGAAGCCGAACAGCTTGGGGGGGAAGCCGAACCCGAACTCCGTCACTTTTATGCCAAACCACTTGGCGGTCACAAAGTGGCCTAGCTCATGGACGAAAACCAGGAACCCGAGGACGGGAATTATGTATAGCCAGGAAGGTATTTCAAACATGAGTCACTGGTGTTGCAACGGGTCAGAAGTGATCCGGTTAGTTCGCTAGGTTTGGGTGATCGCCAGTCTTCATTATCCGTTATTCGGTGGCTTGGAGTCCCCGGTGCCCGCCACCAGGTCCGCAACGTGGGCCCGCGCCCAGGCTGCGGCGGCAAGCGCGTCGGCCGGGGTAGCGTCTGCAACGGCCTCGTGTGCCGCCAGTGTCTGGCCGATGACCGTGGGAATTTCGGTGAACGATATTTTGCCTGACAGGAACATTTCCACGGCCATTTCGTCCGCCCCGCACAGCGCCGCAGGCCAGGTTCCGCCCCGGCGTCCGTAGTCCATTGCCAGGGCGAAGCAGGGGTACCTGTCACCCTCCAGCCGTTCGAACGTGAGCGCGCCAGTCCGCACCGGGTCGAACTTGTTTATTTCGATGTTCGCCAGCCGTTCCGGGTGCAGCAGTGCGTACTGAATGGGGAGTCTCATATCTGGTGGACTAATTTGGGCCTTCACCGAGCCGTCGTCGAACTCGACCATCGAGTGGATCATGCTCTGCGGGTGAATGACGACCTCTATATTTTCCCACGGCACGTCGAACAGCCACTTCGCCTCTATCACCTCAAACGCCTTGTTCATAAGAGTGGCCGAGTCGATGGTTATCTTCGGCCCCATAACCCAGGTCGGATGTTGCAGTGCCTCGTCCGGCGTGACTTGGGCCAACTGCTCTGGCGTGGCGTGGCGCATGGCCCCTCCCGATGCCGTAATGAAGAGGCGGGATATCGTGCGCTCTTCCCCGCGAAGGCATTGCCAAATGGCGTTAGGTTCGCTATCTACCGGCAGCAGCGAGCCACCGTGCTCGGCCGCCAGCCGGGTGAGCAGCTCACCCGCCATGACGATGGACTCCTTGTTTGCCAGGGCGACGGCCTTGCCCGCTTTCAGCGCGGCGATAGTGGGGCCCAGTGCCACGTCACCCACCGTCGCGGTGACCACTAGATCGACCTCGTCGTCCAGGACCATTTCTTCCAATGTGGCCTCTTTAGAACCGTGTGCCCGCAGCGCGGCTCTCTCCGCTTCGTCCCCCTCGCAATACACGAGCCTGGGTTTGAACTCCCGCATCTGGGCGTCCAGCAAACCTACCGACCGTTTGGCCGCCATTCCCACCACCTTGAGCCGGTCCGGGAAACGCCGCACGACGTCGAGAGTCTGAGTGCCTATGGAGCCGGTAGAGCCCAGCAGAGCGATGCCCTTCATGGGGTTTGCCTTCCGATAATCATCAATTATTAGGGGCCTATCCAAACGACGAAGTAGTAGCACAGCACCAAGTTCAGGACAATCGAATCGAGTCGGTCAAACACCCCGCCATGTCCGGGTATCAGCCTGCCGGAGTCTTTTGCCCCGGCTCGCCTCTTGAGAGCGGACTCCGCGAAGTCCCCGGTCAGTGCGCCAGCCCACAACATCACTCCCAGGCCGACTGCCTCTGGGGTAGAAATCGGCAGGTCGAAGCTCGCAATTGCCGCGACCGAAATACCTATCGATGCGGCGAGGCCGCCGGCGGCACCCTCCCAGGACTTGGCCGGGGAGATGGACGGCCATATCTTGTGCCGGCCGAACGGTAGCCCCACGGCGTAACCGCCGACATCTGCCGCAGCGACAATGAGCACCATGGAGACGGCCCACTCGTTGCCGTCGGTCAGGCCCCGCAGAAGCAGGCCAAAAGAGAGCATTCCCCCGGCGAGCAGGGCCGAGCCCGCCGTTGCCAGCCAG
>CAVOCN010000190.1:0-3697 GCA_963694205.1 Dehalococcoidia bacterium
TCAGAGGTCGATGCGGCCCGGGAGTTGGCAGAGGCCGACCTCGAAGACATGAAGTCCCGCGCGCTCCAGGATTGGATCAACATAGAGCGTGACAACCACATCATCGATGCGACCTTCGACTCCGTCATTTATACGTGGATGCTCGAGCAACTCTCACAGTCCGCAATTGCCACGCCCACCGTGCCTGCCAACCCCTTCGCCAACACCGGAGGGGGCTTCTAAATGGTCAAACCTCGTAATCTTGGGCACGTCGTGCTCCGGGTGCGAAACGTAGAGAGGGCACAGGCCTTCTACACCAGCCTCCTCGACCTCGACGTCATGGCTCGCTACGGAGATGAGATGGTGTTCCTCAGTTCCGGTAACGACTCATCCCACGAACTCGCCCTCATGTCGGTAGGAGAAGACGCTCCCGGTCCCGAGTCAGACCGGGTAGGCATGTACCACTTCGCCTGGCGTTTCGCAGAACTGGCCGACCTCCGCGCCCTGCGCGCCCAACTGGAAGAAGCCGGGGTAAAAGCGGGAGTGGGAAACCACGGCATCTCTATTGGCATCTACTTTTTCGACCCCGACGGCAACGAAATAGAGTGCTACTACGAGCTACCTAAGCAGCACTGGCCCTCTGGCGACATCTTCGCCGGGAAGTACTTCCCCGACGGCCTCGACACCGACCTGGCCAAGGCAATAGAGGCGGCAGCAGCGAAATGAAGAAAGCCCTGTTCTACTGCAAAAAGGGCTGAACAACCTGTAAGAGAGCGCGTGAGACGCTCTCAAGCCTGGGTGTGGAACTTACCGAGCGCGACATGTTCAAACGACCTCTGTCAGAGGCTGAACTTGAGGCGCTAATTGGCAGCCGACCCGTGCGAGACCTCTTCTCGTTCAAGAGTCCGTCGTTCCGCAAGCTCGGGCTAAATGCAGACGACCTTACCGACGCTCAAATGCTATCAATGATGTCTGGCGAACCGCGTCTCGTACGGCGGCCCCTGGTCGCCATTTCCCCTGTTACGGGCGACATGGGCGACGACACGGGCGCCCGCGTCATAGTCGGTAACGACGTCGCGGCCTTCGAGCAGGCCTTCGGCTAACGGGCCAGGCTGCAGCCTACTTCAAGGCTGCAGCCTGCTTACTTGTAGCTATTTGGCGGCGCCGTTAACGGCGGCCCCTGCTTCAGCCTCAACATCGCTGCCCAGGGCGTCGATACCCCTGCGCACCTGGCCCAGCATCTGGGACAGTCGCTCCTCAATGCTGAACAGCACCTCGCGGGAGTACTGGTCGGCCCCTTCGCGGCGAACCGCCGCGGTAGACTCAGCGTCGTCGATCAGGCTGAACGCCTGCTGCTGAGCATCTTTGACAATGTCATTGCCCTGCCTGTGGGCCTCGTCCTTAATCTCTTGGGCCTTTTTCTCGGACGACTTGACTATCTCAGAGTCTTCTACCAGCGACGCATGCTCATTGCGAGCCGCCGTGGTGATGGCCGAGACCTCTTGATTCGCAGACTCCCTGAGCCTCTTCGCTTCAAGATATGCCTGGTTGACGATGCTCTCTTTTTGCTTGAGAACCTCACCCGCCTCCAGCACGTCGTGAGGGACAGACTCCCTGAGGCTAGCGGCGATATTGGCAAGCTTGCCAGAGTCCACCATCGCCTTTTTGCCCATACCCAGGACCTTGGTTGAATTCCTGGCAAGCTCATCCAGCTCGTCGAGAATATTGTCTATCGCGTGTGACATCCGGCTCTCCTTCACTCGTACTCAGTTGCTCAGTTTCTGCTGCAAAAGACCAGCCACCCCAGGGGGCAGCAGACCTTCCACGTTGCCGCCCAGGCGGGCGACCTCCTTAATCCGCGATGAATGCATGAACTGGTGTTCCAGGGCGCTCATTACGCACACCACGTCCACGTCCGGGGCGAGGCTCCTCCACATGTGAGCCATCTCGAACTCAACCTCAAAGTCAAAGCCAGCTCGAAGGCCCCTAAGAATGAACCCGGCGCCCACCTTGCGTGCGAAATCGACCGCCAGCCCCGAGAAGGGCAGCACTTCCACGTTCGGCGTGTCCTTCAAGGACGCAGCGAACATGCTCACCCGTTCCTCAGTTGTGAACATCAGCGACTTGGGCGGGCTGTCGTAGACCCCAATTACCAGGTGGTCGAACAGCTTGGCCGCCCGCTTGGCGACATCTACATGGCCCTTATGTACCGGGTCGAACGAGCCCGGGTAAACGGCGTTAGCCATTAGCGATGGTCCCTGTGTTTATTGAGAGTGTGTATATCGAGATGGACGATCCCCCATAGCGCCTCGTGCGCTCCAAACTCAAACGCCCATAGGAAGCCGCCAGGGTCCGGTCGGAGCCATGCTCGGCAATTACCGTGGCGTCCTGCGTCAATAGCAGTTCTCCATTCAGTCCGGCACCCACTCCGGCACTCAGGCCGTTCATGAGGTCATCCCAGGGGTCGTCATCGTACGGCGGGTCTATGAAGACCAAGTCGTAAGGAGGACCATTTCGGCCAGCCGTGCTTGAGCCAAGTAGGCTGGCTGGCGATACGACCGCCTTTTCCGCCCTGGCTTTTACCACCCTGGCCAGGTCGTCGTACCCGAGCGATCTGATATTCGCGTTGATCGTGCTGCATGCTCTGGCATCCCCCTCTACGAAGTCGGCGCTCGCCGCTCCTCGACTGAGCGCCTCCAGCCCCATGGCACCGGTCCCTGCATACAGGTCCAACACCCTGGCCTCCTCGACCTGGCCTCCCAGAATCGAGAAAATGGCGGCCCTCACCTTTTCGGTCGTCGGTCTCAGCCGACTCTTCGGTACCTGGAGCCTCCGGCCCCTGTCCTTACCCCCGGATATTCGGGAACTCATCAGCCTCTTTTCACCGGTCGAAACCTCGCCGCGGCCCTACGGCCAGCCATCGAGAGTGACCGGATACTAGCAGCGGGATCGCCAGCATAGAAGTAGTTTTTATACAAGTTTTAGAAAAAGTCTAATATTTATGCTTGAACTACTCGCCCAACGGTCGGTTAGAATTGGACCCTGATCGGCCAGATCCAAAAGGCCAGACAGGAACCCGCAAACAACCATGAAAAACCCATCTGTCCACTACCTGACCGAAGGCGGCGTCAAAAAACTCGAAGAAGAGCTGGTGCACCTACGCAAGGTGCGTCGGCCAGAGGTCGCCCATCGGCTTCATGAAGCAGTCGACTCCGGCGAAGGGACAGACAACGCCGACTTCGAAGAGTCCAAAAACGAGCAGGCGTTCGTCGAAGGCCGCATACAGGACATTGAAAACATCCTGGCCACTTCACGAGTCGCTCACCACGACCCCAAGTCGAGGAAAATCATCGAGATCGGTTCGACGGTCACCGTCGCCGACCAGCACGGTAAGACGCGTGTTTACCAGATTGTCGGAAGCGCCGAGGCGGCTCCCCTGGAGAACAAAATCTCCAACGAGTCTCCCCTGGGCCACGCCCTGGTGGGCGGCAAAAAAGGCGATGAGGTCGGCTACGAGACCCCCTCAGGACACCAAAAACTCACCATAAAGAAGATTCAATAATGGCCCCAGATGGCGAAGCCCCCCTGCAAACCGACCTGGTTCAAGTAAGGCGAGACAAGCTTGAAAGGCTGCGCGCCCGGGGCATAGACCCATACCCGCACTCCTTTACCCGCACCCACACCAGTGAGCAGGCTAGGGAGCTACTGGACGTTGCCG
>CAVOCN010000191.1:0-3675 GCA_963694205.1 Dehalococcoidia bacterium
TGCAGATCTCTGGAAGATCGTGCGGTCAATGTGGGCGATGATCGTATGAGTCAGGTCCGCACCGACACTGTCGAGCACCCTGGCTATCTCCAGCGGCGCGGTCTCGCCCCGGCCGGGGTGGATGAGCAGCGGAGCGCCGGTCATGGCCTGCGCCCGCCCTGCGGCCCGCAGCACCTTGCGCTCGTTCGGGGTGAGCGGCCAGGAGCAGCCTATCTCGCCGATAATGCCGGTCTTAATGCCCGTGCCATCAACGCCGTTGGTGAGGTCGCCGACTATCTCCTGCACAATGTCGTCCTCGGAACGGGCGTCCATGTCAGCCGGGTGAGCCACGTCTACGTAGTGGCCCGCCCCCATGACAATGTTCAGCCCCGTCTCGTGAGAAACGGCCGCCAGGTTGACCGGGTCCCGGCCTATGTCGGGGTTGGTCACGTCTACAAGCGTGCCCCCGCCGCGCCGCTTAAAGTGCTTGGCCTCGGTTATAGCCACATCCAGGTCGCCGAGCAGGGCAGTGTCACGGTTGGGTACAAAGTGGTGCCGAACCAGCCCCACGTTGTCCGCCGACAGCGGCTGGTCGTAGATTTCGTGGAAGCCCGCGCCGGTGGGCTTACTGGGCAAAACGCCAGTCAGGTCGATGAACAGATGCTCGTGTGTGAGCGTTATCCCAAGTGCTTGAGGCTCAATGGGTCCGAGCACCGTTTGGACTTTACCGACAGGGAAGTTAGACATGTAAAAGGCTCCGATTAAGTCATTGTTTCTGGGGGTATTTGACTAGGTGGTGCGACAGAGGTCAAATGGCGCCATGAATTACGAGCGCAGCGAACAACTACATCAGCGAGCCATAAACGCATTGGCGGGCGGGGTAAGCAGCCAGGTGCGGGCCGCAGAGACGCCCGTGCCGCTATTCTTCGAGCGTGGTGCCGGGTCACACCTGTGGGACGTGGACGGCAACGAGTACGTCGACTTCGTGATGGGGCAGGGGCCCAACATTTTCGGCCATGCGCCTGAGTTCCTGAACAAGGCCGTCAGTAACGCTATCGACCGTGGCGTCGTCTTCGCCGGTCAACACGAAGTCGAACTGGAAGTAGCCGAGACCATAAAGCGCATCATCCCGGCCGCCGAACTGGTGCGCTTCGGCAGTTCCGGGTCTGAAGTAACGCACGCGGCCATAAGGCTGGCGAGGGCACATACCGGCAGGCAGAAATTCATCAAATTCGAAGGACAGTACCACGGCTGGCTCGACAGCGTGCTCTACAGCGTCGCCCCCAACATCGAAGCCGCCGGTGCCTACGACGCGCCCAACACCGTCGCGGGTTCTGGTGGCATGTCCCCGGGCACCGCAGGCGAGGTTGTAGTAGTTCCCTGGAACGACGCTGACGCGTTGGAAGCGACGCTCCAGCGCCATGCTGGCGAAATCGCAGCGATCATCACAGAGCCGTACATGTGCAACACCAACTGCATCACTCCGGAGTTCGGCTATTTGGAGCGTATGCGCGAACTGTGCGACGAGCACGGCGTCGTCCTCATATTCGACGAAGTGATCACCGGCTTCCGCGTGGCCCTGGGCGGCGCGCAAGAGGCGACCGGTGTGACGCCCGATCTGGCGACCTATGCCAAAGCCATGGCGGGCGGCTTCCCCGTGGCAATGTTCTGCGGCAAGCAAGAGATCATGGACCACCTTGAGGGCGGTGCCACGGTGCACGCTGGCACGTTGAACGCGAACACCGTCGCCATGTCGGCCACCGCTGCCGCGCTCACCGAGCTTCAGCGAAACGACGGCGAGGCATACCGGCGCCTATACGCGACCGGCCGAGCCCTGATGGCGGGCCTGCGAGACGCTGCGGCGAGGGCAGAGGTGCCCATGCTTGTGCAGGGTCCGGGGCCGTTGTTCAACACATCGTTTACAGCCGCGTCAGAGGTCACGGACTATCGGTCACACGCCCAAAACGTAGACGCCGGTAAGTTCGCCGAGTTCCAACGAGCAATGCAGGACCGGGGAGTGCGCATAACCACCAGGGGGACCTGGATGGTATCCACCGCGCACACGGAGAACGACATTGACCGCGCCATCAGCACAGCCGAAGAGGTGCTCGCCAGCCTTTAGATGGCCAACCCCTAGACAGGCAGATAAGCGATGCCCAGCATGCCGGGGCCTGTGTGCGCGCCCATCACCGGGCTAAACTCGGCAACGTAGACGTCTTCGCAGTCCACGGCGTCCCTCAGTGCAGCCTCTAGTTCGGCCGCCTCAGTGGCAGCAGCGGCGTGCATCACGCAGGCCCGTACGGGGCCGCCAGCGCCCCGGCCGACCATGTCCACCAGCCGACGCCGCGCGCGCCTTGACGTGCGGGACGGTAGCTTCCTGTTTACCCGGCCCTCGGCCATCTCGAATACCGGCTTTAGTTTTAGAAGAGACGTCATCTCGTGCACGATTCCTGGTACCCGGCCGCCCTTCCACAGGTAGTAGAGCGTGTCGACGTAGGCCACCAGCCGAACTTGCGAGGCCGCCGAGTTGGCCGCAGCTACAACGCCGGCAAGGTCGGCCCCTGACGCTGCCGATTCCTGCGCAGCCAGCACGATAAGGCCCTCGCCGCCCGCAGCACTGCCAGAGTCGAGCACAGACACAGGGAACCCCGGCATCTCCTCGTGCAAACGGGCCGCTGCGAGAGTAGCAGAGTCGAGCGCCGCGCTGAACGTCCGGGACACGGTGATGCAAAGCGCAGCGTCTGCAACGCGTGAGGCAGCGAGAAAGGCCTCGGCGTATGCCTCGGGAGCGGGTGCCGACGTAGTGGGAGTACCCGACCCGGCGGCCAGCCGCTCATAAAGCTCGCTCGCGCTCAAATCAACACCGTCACGGTACGTGCGCCCGCCCAATATGACGGCCATGGGGACGACAATCGGCCCCTTATGGCCCAGAACGTCAGTACGGGGAGTGGCTGGAAGAGACGCGGCGCTGTCTACAACGACGGCCACGCGCTGTGACGCAGCTATCTTGGTTTGGGTCTTGCTTTGGGTTTTAGGCCCTGTACGACCGCCCGGGCCAAGTCAGCCGGGCTCTTACCGAACAGGGCGGGAGCGAACAGGACAATCAGCGAAAACGCCGCGAAGCCGAATACGGCCATCTGGCCCACGCCGCCCTGGTAGCTGACCCAGGCGAGAATGACTATCGAAGGAGCCGTAATGGCCAGCAGAGCGACCCGAACGGCCCGGCGCCCAACCCGGAAGAACACCGCGGTGGCAACGGCGAGAATTAGGAATACGATGGCCGCGCTGGAGTCGATCTCCTGTAGCGACTGGCCCACGCGCTCACCCGAGGGCGTGAACAGTTCGTCGTTGTCGTAGAAGTACAGGAACCAGTACGCCAGGAACGGTATCGGCAGCACCGTCAGGGAGGCCATCAGCCAGTCTTTACGCGCGACCCGCGAGACTATGCGTATGACGATCCACAGCGATATGCCAATGTACGCCAGTGAGCCCAGGTAGATGGGTATGCCGAACGGCAGACTGCCTGTGGTAATGATGCCCCAGGCGCCATAGCCAACCGCGCTCATCGCCAGGCCCCAGCTTATTAGCGGCACCATCAGCACGTACCCGAGCCAGGGGAACGTCCAGGTGGGGCGGCCAGCGCGCCAACCCAACACGCTAATTATCAGTGCCGTACCCAGGGCCAGTGACACCCAT
>CAVOCN010000192.1:0-3671 GCA_963694205.1 Dehalococcoidia bacterium
GGATGACGAGATGGCGGCCGAAGTCACGCGGACCGTTTTTGAGCCCATCGTCGCTGGACTGGCCGAGGCCGGGAACCCCTACACGGGCCTGCTGTACGCCGGACTCATGGTTACGGCTGAAGGGCCGAAAGTCCTTGAGTTCAACTGCCGCTTCGGCGACCCGGAAACGCAGGTGGTGCTTCCTCGTATGCGCAGCGACCTGCTCGACGCGCTTGCCCAGACGGCGGCGGGAGACATTTCCGACCTGGCGCTAGAGTGGGACCCCCGCCCCTGTGTGGGCGTGGTTATGGCCTCCGGCGGCTACCCGAACGCCTACGAGACGGGCAAGACGATAAATGGCCTGGACGCGGTGCCACAGGACGCAACGGTGTTCCATGCAGGGACAAAAGCGTCCGGGGGAGACGTGCTGACGTCGGGCGGACGGGTTCTGTCGGTGTCGGCACTCGGCGACACGGTCCAGGTGGCGAGGAATATCGCCTACGCGGGCACGCAGGCGATTACTTTTGAAAACGGCTTCAACCGGACCGACATAGCCGCCGGAATCTGATTACGGAGTTCCCCAAGATGCCTCAAGTAGCAGTGATGATGGGTAGTGAGTCGGACAGGCCTGATATGCAGGGGACGGTCGACGTTCTCGAGCAGATGGGCCTTGAGTACGAGGTCGTGGCCATGTCCGCGCACAGGACGCCGGAAAAGGTCATGGAGTATGCGTCCTCTGCCCGCGACAGAGGCATTAAGGTGATAATCGCCGGGGCTGGCGGCGCTGCGGCCCTGCCTGGGACCGTGGCTGCATGGACGACGCTGCCGGTGATAGGCGTTCCACTCACATCGAGCGAATTGAATGGCGTCGATGCGTTGTACGCCATCGCCCAGATGCCGCCCGGCATTCCGGTAGCGACCGTCGCCATAGGTAGCTGGGGCGCCCGCAACGCCGGGTTCCTGGCCACACAGATTATCGGGCTGTCCGACGAGAAGGCCAAGGACGCGTACGACGCGTACCGCAAGCGCCTGAAGGAGCGGTAGTTGATACCTCGTTACACCCGCCCGGCAATGGGCGCGCTGTGGACGCAGGAAGCGTCTTACGACCGCTGGTTGCTCATAGAGATAGCGGCGACAGGCGCATGGGCGGTCGAAGGTCTGGTGCCCGAAGCGGACTCCAAAAAGGTGGCAAGCGCCGCCTATGACGTGGACCGGCTCAACGAGGTGCTTACCAAGACGAAGCACCCGATGACGGCGTTCCTGAGTTCGGTCACCGAGCAACTGGGTGACGAAGGGCGCTGGCTTCACCACGGCCTGACTACGTCTGACGTGTGGGACACGGCGACGGCCATGCAGTTACGGGACGCAGCAGACCTGCTGTTGGGCGAGGTCGACCGCCTGATAGAGGCGCTGCGGGTCCAGGCCGTTCGGCACAAGCAAACGCTGATGATGGGCCGTACCCACGGGGTGCACGCCGAGCCGATTACTTTCGGCCTTAAGCTGGCGATCTGGTGGGATGAGATGCGCCGCCACCGCGAGCGCCTCGTCGCCGCCAAGACGGCGGTGTCGGTGGGCAAGCTGTCGGGGCCCGTCGGCACCCACGCCACGGTGCCGCCGTCGGTAGAGGCGAGTGTCTGCGAGCGCGTTGGCCTGGCCGTCGCCCCCTTCTCGAACCAGGTAATCCAGCGCGACCGCCATGCGCAGTTCGTCGTGACGCTGGCCCTGATAGCCGCCTCGCTGGAGAAGTTCGCGACCGAAATACGCGGCCTTCAGAGGACCGAGATTCGAGAGGTAGAAGAGCCGTTTGGAGAGGGCCAGACGGGCTCGTCTTCCATGCCGCACAAGCGCAACCCGGAGCTGACCGAGCGCATATGCGGCATCGCGCGTCTCATAAGGGGCCATGCGGTGACGGCGCTGGAGAACGTGGCGCTGTGGGGTGAGCGCGATATTAGCCACTCGTCGGCCGAGCGCATCATTCTGCCTGACTCTTGCATCGCTCTCGACTACATTCTGGACCTGCTCACGGGAGTGGTAACGGGACTGGTTGTTCACACTGACCGCATGAAAGCCAACCTGGACGGATCCCGCGGCGTGGTGTTTTCCCAGAAGCTATTGCTGACGATGGTCGAGGCGGGTGTCGCTCGGGAAGACGCCTACAAGGTGGTTCAGCGCATTTCCCAGCGGGCCCTCGACGATGGCCTGGAGCTACGCGACCTTGCCGCGGCAGAGCCCGCAGTTTCTGAGAGGATCGCGCCCGACGAGCTGTTCAAGATATTCGACTACGCCCACTACGTTCGCTACGTGGACGAGACGTTCGAGCGAGCGAACCTAACCTAACCAGAGGCCTTTTTCCATGCCAGCGATAATTAAGACCGACCTGCCCAACCAGATCCACTCGGGCAAGGTGCGCGACACCTATGCCCTGGGGGCCGACCGCCTGCTGATGGTCGCGACCGATCGTCTTTCTGCGTTCGATGTGGTGCTGCCCAATGGGGTGGCCGACAAGGGCGCGGTGCTTACCCAGCTATCGATTTTCTGGTTCAACCGCACGGGGCATCTGGTTCCCAATCATCTTGTGTCTTTCGCACCGGACGCCGATGACACGCTCGACCCGGAGATTGCCAGGCGGTCGATGGTTGTGCAGAGGGCCGACCGCATCGACGTGGAGTGCGTGGTGCGCGGCTACATTACGGGCTCGGCGTGGAGCGAGTACAAGCGCGAGGGCACGGTTGGCGGGAACAAGATGCCGACCGGACTGGTCGAGGGCGACCGCTTCCCCGAACCGCTGTTTACGCCCACCACGAAAGCCGAGGAAGGCCACGACGAGCCCTTAACCATCGCCGAGATGGAGGACATGGTGGGCGTTGACACGACCCGTGTGCTGGCCGACAAGACCACGCAGATTTACGAGTATGGCCGCAAGTACGCCGCGAACCACGGAATCATCATCGCCGACACCAAGATGGAGTTCGGCGTCATTGACGGCCGCATTTCGCTCATCGATGAACTGCTGACTCCAGACTCCAGTAGGTTCTGGGACGCAGAGAAGTATGCACCGGGCTCGTCCCTGCCAAACTTCGATAAGCAGTTCGTACGCGACTGGCTGGACGCCCAGGGCTGGGACCACGAACCCCCGGCACCGGAACTGCCGGTCGAGATTGTCGACAAGACGAGAGCCCGATATATAGAGGCCCACGAGCGACTCACCGGTGAAGCCCTGCGTTAGTGAACGTGAAATTTAGTACAATCTGCTCGCTCCCCTGCCCCCGTACATAGGGACAGAGATAAGCTCAGGGGTAGGCATGGGCGAGTAGACGCGAACGAAGACCAAGAGAACATAAAAAAGAGATATGGCAACCAAAGGCGAACCCAAAAAAAGACGACTAACCCCCACCCAGGCTCGCTCGGCGCGCAGGTCGCGGCGTAATGCGCGCAGGAAGTGGCTGAAGTACGGCGGTGGCGCTGTCGCGCTTGCGGTGGCCGGGGCATTCATTGTGTCCCTGTTCCTGCCCGGACTGCCTTTTGGGCGAGGCGGCGGCGGCCAGGACCCGACGGCCGGTGGCGCCGAGGTCCCTGGTACCAGGATGGATAGCCAGGGGACGACCCACATCGAGCCCGGCGAGTCGCACCCCGACTACAACAGCCTGCCGGCCACTTCGGGCTGGCACTACGCCGGGAGCAGCATACCTTAC
>CAVOCN010000193.1:0-3641 GCA_963694205.1 Dehalococcoidia bacterium
GCTATGACTCGGTGGTTATGGGGATACTGGCGTCGGAGTATTCGGCGCACGAGCACTCTGACACGGCCCACGTAGTCTAGGGGCTAGCTCTCCGGCGGCCTCATATGGCTGCCTCCGCTTACGCGTCGGTCAGCGTTGGTCTTGCTGCCGAATGGCAGCAAGACGAGTGGTGAGGGCCGAGCGTCTTCGCCTGTAGTCTTCTTCGGACACGTCGCCTTCGCGGCGGTCTTCGTCCAGGTCGGTGATCATCTCTAAGATGGCCTCACGCTCATCTAGTGGCGCGTCCCCACTCGCCGCCAGAAGGCGCACCGGGCCAGCGCGACGGTTGCGCCACAGCACGAACGCCGCGGCGATGGCGACGAGGACGGCGAGCGTGACGGGGGCCGTTAGCTCCCAGCGAATGGCGTTGAAGCGGTTCGACACTCTGTCCCCAAGACCCTGCTCGGGTAGCCCCGTTAGCGTAAAGCTGAGTTCGTGGTTTTTCGGTACGTCGGCCACTTCAAGCACGTTGAAGGGCTGTTCGCCAATTAGGACCTCACCGGGGACGCCGATGGACGGGTTGGCCAGCCCGGCGAGGTCTCTCGGTATCACCACTCTCAACAGATCCGCACCGTAACGCTGGTTGCGTGTGACGACCCGCGAAGCGCCGGAGTAGGACACCTGGTAGGAGTAGAGGACTTCGTGCGTACCCGGCGGCACGGATGCTGACACGCCGAAGCCGAGGTTTACTTCGAAGATTTCGGCGACGAGGAAGCTGGTGTCGACCTGCAGGCCGGTCGCGCCCTCGGGCAGGCCGAAGCGGATTATCTGCATGGGCGCGGGGCCGGGGACGTAGGCGAGGTCGGTGTCGTTGACCAGCCGCACGATCTCCAGCACAGACAGCGTTTCGGTGACCGGGTCGACGACGCTTATGAGCACCGACACAAGCTCGGCCCTCAGCACCTCGTCTGAGTGAATGGGCTCGTAAACAGTCACTTCCAACGGCTCAGGCGAGCCGACCGACAGGTCCAGATTTATCCCGTACAACGCACCCTTGTAGATGACGGACACGCCGTACGCCGTCGCGGCGTCGTAGGTAATGCCGGTAAATGCAAACGAGCCGTCGGACCCGGCAATAGCATCATCCTCACCAAGCGCCTCAACGGTGTTGTGGTGAAACACAACGGTCAGCCCTTCGACAGGCCCGCCGTCAGCAGTGCCGTTAACGACACGCCCCGAAACAGAAATAGGCCCATCCCCAAGGGGCTCCTGCGCCGACGCCGAAGGCACGGCGAGGGTCAGGGTGAGCGCCAGCAGCAAAGAAACCACGAAGCCGATGAGCGCGATCCCATACGGGGTTCTTAGGGGGCGGTTACCCCCTAAGTGGGGTTTGGGGACAAGCCCCCAAAGATGCCTAAAAGAAACGACGATGATGGAAAGACCCAAGGTCAGTCGTCGCGCTCCGGCCCGAGTGCACGAGCCCGAGCATCCGCAACCTCGGCAGTAATCCGATCAAGCAGATCCTGCTCGTCCTGCTCTTCTAGCTCCATAGCCTTCATAACAAGAGCTGCCTCGGTGGTATACCGATCTTTCAACCAGGCGTGGTCTTCAACAGTAAGGTTCCCAATAGACAACTCCAGCTCAGCAGCCTTGAGGCCCGCCAGGGCGCTCTCCCAGCGGCGAGTCAGCTCGGCAGACACGCTCGACTCGTCCATGAGGAACTCGTCCGCGCCAAGCCGACGCACGAGCGGGTACAACACGACGGCGGCGGGGATTAGCGCGAGCAGAATCGCAATAAAAACTAACACGGCTTAAAAACTCTACCGACTAGACAGTCACGCTGCCCTTTGGCAGGCGCACCGAGACGACGGATGGGCGGCGCTGGGGTACCAGGGCGAAGACGGTGCCCAGCACCATGACGGGCCCGGAAGCCCACATCCACCACACCAGCGGGTTAACGAGAATGCGGAACACAGCGCCGCCGTCGTCGGAGAACTCCGAGGGGATGACGTAGAAGTCCTCTATCGGATTCGATTTTATGGCCGCAGTGGTGGCACCAATACGGAAGTCCCGGTAGAACGTACGGGCAGGTGCCATGAGGCCGACGTAGCTATCGCCTTTATATAGCTCGAAGCGGGCCGTCTGCTGCTCCCTGTCGGGGAAATTCACTATGTCCGAGTCGATGTAGTTGATGGTGTAGCCCTCTACGGTCAACGACTCGCCTGGCGCGAGTGCCACGTCTCGCTGCGTTCCATAGAACGACGAGCCGATGGCGCCGATGGCCAGCATGAGAATGCCGAGATGCACAATGTAGCCGCCGTAGCGGGGCCGATTGCTGGCGATTAGGCGACCGAAAGCAGTCCACGGGGCCTCGCCTTTGCTCATGCGCGACCGCGTGCCCCTGAACCACTCGTTGAAGATGCCCGCAGCGGCGATTGCGCACACGGTTACGGCCAGCGCCGCGACGGGCTGGCGCACCCCTATGGCCGCGACTATTACGCCGGTTAACGCGCCCGCGGCTATGGGCACGGTCAGCGCCCTGAGCAGGTTTCGCAAGGTGGCACGCCGCCAGGGGAAGAACGGGCCGATGCCCATTACCACGAGGATGGCGAGCAGCACTGGCCCTGCGATGCGGTTGTAGAACGGCTCGCCCACGGTGACGGTGTTGTTGTTAAACACCTCTGAGAACAGGGGGAAGATGGACCCCCACAGCGTTATTGCCGCCACGGCTAAAAACAGCACGTTTTGCAGCAAGAACATGGCCTCGCGCGACAGCATGGATTCGAGCTTACCTCGGCTGCGCAGCGAGTCCATGCGCCAGAAGAAGGCGGCGAGCGAACCGAGCAGCGTGAAGCCCATGAACATGAGGAACAGCCAGCCCATGGCCGACTGGGCGAACGAGTGCACCGACGGCACCGGCCCGCCACGGTTGATGAACATGCCCATCTGCGCCAGGGTGAACGCGATGATGATGATGACCATGTTCCACATGCGGAACATGCCCTGCCGCCGCTGCACCATGACCGAATGAATGAACGCCGTCATCGCCAGCCAGGGCATTAGCGCGGAGTTCTCGACCGGGTCCCACGCCCAGTAGCCTCCCCAGCCCAGGATCGTGTACGCCCACCAGGAACCCAGCAGCAAACCCAGTGTCAGAATTAACCAGGATATGAGTCCCCAGATGCGGCCCAGGTCGACCCACTCGTCCCGGCCTCCGCGCCCCGCGAGCATGGCACCGATGGCGATGGAGAAGGGGATGGCGACGGACACCAGCCCGGCCATCTGCACGGGCGGGTGAATGAACATGCCGAAGTGGATGAGCAACGGGTTTATGCCCGCCCCGTCTGCCGGGGTGATGGGCAGCCGTTCAAGCGGGTTGGCCATGAACACGATGATGCCTAAGAAGAAGGTCATCACCAGCGCCATGACGCCGATAGCGAAAGGGGTGGTGTGGGGGAGCGAGCGCCGAATTGTAAGCGCAGCGATGGACGAGAGTATCCCGAACGCCAGCGCGATGAACAGCAGCGACCCTGCGTTGCCAGCGTAGAGGGCGACCCAGGTGTAGATCTGCGGCATGGCCAAGTTCGAGTTCTCCGCCACGTAGGAAACGGAGAAGTCGTTATTGACGAAGGCGTACATGAGCGCGGCCACCGACACCGTCA
>CAVOCN010000194.1:0-3628 GCA_963694205.1 Dehalococcoidia bacterium
TCACGTGCTGCTGGCAATCGGCCTCGGTGCCGACCTGGCGCAGGGCAGTTTGAGGATGACGCTGGGGCACAACAATACCGACGAAGATGTAGATATGCTTTTGGATGTGCTGCCCAGGCTGGTCGCCAGGCTCAGGGCAATGCCGTCACTGGCCGGTGTGGAGTGAAATGATCAGACGTTTATCGATACCGGCTCTTGTGGCAACGCTCACGCTGGTTGGAGTGATGGCGGCGGCGTGCGGCGGCGGCGATTCCGATGCGCTCGCCTTTACGGGGCGGAATCTCGAAATTCGATTTGAACGACCGGTGGAGACCAAGCGGGTATTTTTCACCGCCAACGACTCCCAGTACGTACTTGAGGTTGCCGATCCAGGCACCCGCATATGGGCAGTGAAATTAGACGCTATCAACCGGCGGGTCAACATAGCCAAGCTCCGGGTCGATAGTGGGTCCGTCGAGATCGGGAACGGCAGCGCGGGCCAGCGCTTCATTGCGCTGTCTCCTCTAGAAGCGGCTACCAAATTCACGGGAGAGATGCCCGAAGACGAGGTCTTTACCCCGATACTGTGGGGTGAGTTCGAACTGGAACGGGGGTTTCAGGCCGGGGGATGGATATTCTTCGAAGTGCCGGCAGGCACCGAAATCAACACACTGTGGTGGTCTTCCGCCGACGGCATTATCGGCCGGTTCTAGCCCCCAGTCCTTGGAGTGGTCGCCGCGTTGGGTCGGTATGTTGAGATGACCTCAGCGCAAAAGCCAGAATTTCAACACTTCCGTTAGAATAAGAGTGACGGTCGGTCTCTGCACCCCCCCGGACAGATTTTCGCATCGTAGTAGTTGTGAGGCCTGCATCTGGAGATACGAGCAGTGGCCGCACCAAAGTACCGGTAACCCCGGGCTGCCTCCCCGGGTAACTCCGGTGTACAGGGCGGTCCCGGTCAAGACAGGAGAGGGAACGGATGGCAACAGTTAGTATTAGTGACGATTCATTTAAGGCGGAAGTCCTCGACTCTGAACTGCCGGTTCTGGTGGATTTCTGGGCCGAGTGGTGCGCTCCCTGCAAAATGATTGCGCCCATGGTCGAAGAACTGTCGAACGAGTACGACGGCAAGTTCAAATTCACCAAACTGAACGTGGACGACAACCCCAACACCGCCGCGCAGTTCGGCATCCGGGGCATCCCCACGCTGCTTATCTTCCACGGCGGAGCGCCGGTCGACCAGGTGGTTGGCGCGGTACCCAAGAACGTGCTCAAGGGCAGGGTGGACGAAGTTCTGACTAAAGTAGGCGTCGCCTAGAAACAGGGCTCAGCCAGCTTCAAAATCTCAAGGCCCCGCCGGAATTCCGGCGGGGCCTTTTGCTTGTCCCTCTCGGTCTTTTGTTAGGCTGTAAACCCCGTGGGAGCGGATGGGTCCCGGTGGGCCCCTTGGTCTTCAAAACTAATGGCCCCGGCCCTTTCGGTCGGGGCGGTGGGTTCGACTCCCTCCCGCTCCCGCCACCGGTGTACTGCGACGAGAAAAGAGGCGTTAGACGATGATTAGAGTCTCAGTTGCTTACCCAAACGGCGACGGCGCCACGTTCGACCACGACTACTACGCTGGGACTCATTTCGATATGTGCGTCGATCTCTATACGCCCTACGCCCTACGGCCTTAAGGGTGTGGGCGTCGATAAGGGCCTCGCTGGCCCCGGCGACACTCCTCCGCCTTACATAGGGCTCGGTTACGTCATGTTCGCCACCGTGGAAGAGTTCAAAAACGCCTTCGAAGCAGAGGGTGCCGGGCTTTTGGCCGATATCCCCAATTACACCAACGTCGAGCCGGTCATCACCATCAGCGAGATATATCGCAAAAGCCCGGACTGGTCCGGCACCCGGCACTGTAAGCATTCAGTGCCGGGCCTCGTCTCTCCTTTTTCGCCTAGTTGGCAGCCGAAACAGTTACTGGGCTATCACTCCGCCGTCTATTACCAGCTCCGTACCGGTGATGTAAGAGGCCTCGTCGGACGCCAGGAAAAGGATGCTCTCGGCGATTTCCTCTGGTTCGGCGAACCGGCCCAGAGGGATTTGCGAGGTGCGGTCGGCCAGCAGTTCGGGGTCTGTGAACAGGGGCAACGCCAGCGGTGTTTTCGTGTAACCGGGGTGCACCGAGTTGACTCTTATGTTTTCGTTTGCGTACTGGATGGCGACCGTTTTGGACATGTGCCGAATGGCCGCTTTGGCGGTGGAGTAGGCGGTGATGGTATTGACGCCGATTATGCCGTGCATTGACGAGACGTTGATGATGGATCCGCCGCCGCGTTTTCTCATTTGGGGTACGGAGTACTTCATGCCCAGCATTGCCCCCCTGGCGTGGACTCGCAGTTCGCGCTCCAGCCCTTCGACCGTGGTGAACTCCACCTTCAGGGCCTCTTCGGCGTCCCGAGGCCCGTTGGGGTCGGAGTAATCGGCGTTGTAGTCCGGCATGCCGATACCGGCATTGTTGACCAGTATGTCAAGACCGCCCTCGGCGTCTACGATGGAGCCGATCACACCGCGCCACAGGTCCTCGTTGGTGACGTCGAGGTGGACGTAGTGGGCGTCCCCGCCGGCCTCGCTAATTTCGGTGGCGGTGCGCTCGCCCATCTCGTCGTTGATGTCGGCCAGGTAGACGGTTGCGCCCTCACGGGTGAAGGCCCACGCGGCAGCGCCACCGATGCCTCTAATTCCGCCGGTCAGCCCCGTGGCTGCGCCGGTAATAATGGCTATTTTTCCCTTTAGTCTCATAGCGTCAGATTATCGGTGCCAATGTTCCCGGTCAACGGCCCTTGTTTCCTGGCCCAGTGTTCCCCGACAGTAGCCGTAAGGGTTAAGCTCTTGGCCTGATTCCCACGACTATGACGGGAGGCCGATTTGAAGTTCTCACTCATGTATGAGACCCAGCGTCCGTCTGGCGACGACGGGGTCGACGAGAAGGCGCTCATAGACGAGACGCTCGCCCAGTGGGTGCTCGCAGACGAGCTGGGCTACGACTACATCTGGCTGGTTGAGCACCACTTCCTCGACACCTTCTCGGTATCTTCAAGCCCCGACATTCTCCTTGGTGCCGCCAGTCAGATTACCAAGCAGATTCGCCTTGGCTTTGGTGTAGTCGTATTGCCCCAGCATCACCCGGTGCGCGTGGCCGAAAAAGTGGCCATGGTCGACCAGCTTTCGGGCGGCCGGGTCGACTTCGGCACGGGCAGGGGAGGGGCCTACGAGCAGACCGGCCTCGCCGTCGACCCGAGGGAGACGCGGTCTATGTGGGACGAGGCGATGCGCATGATCCCGCAAATGTGGAAGGACGAGGAGTTCTCCTGGGAGGGCAAATACTGGAACGTGCCCCCTCGCAACGTCATTCCCAAGCCCCTGCAAAAGCCCCACCCGCCGATGTGGCTGGCCGGGATGCAGCCTTCGACTTATCGCATGGCGGCCGACCGGGGCCTGGGCATGCTGTCGCTTTCTACAGGCGCGCCCTCAGAGATGGCACCGCATATTGCCGAGTACAAAAAGCGCATCAAAAACGCAGAGCCGTTGGGGGCGTTCGTTAACGACCATTGGGCGCACCTGGCCATAGCCCACTGTGGTCCCGACAGGGCCGAGGCACAGGCAC
>CAVOCN010000195.1:0-3623 GCA_963694205.1 Dehalococcoidia bacterium
TTCTCCCTTGTGAAGCGTTGAGAGGGAGAAGAGTGACGACAGCTAGTGCTACCCAGGGCGCAACTGGGGACATGGACGAGGGCCACCCGCGCCGCTGGTTGATCCTGGCCGTGATGTGCCTGAGCCTCGTCCTGATTGTGGCGGCGGTCAGCTCGCTGAACCTGGCGATCCCCACGATTCGGGGCGCCCTGAACGCCTCTGGCACGCAGCTACTGTGGATAGTGGACTCGTACGGGCTGGTGTTCGCGGGCTTCCTGCTCCCGGCCGGGGCGCTGGGCGACAGGTTCGGCAGGCGCGAGGCTCTCATCGTCGGCCTGCTCATCGTGCTAGTAACGTCGGTCGGGGCCAGTTACGCCGGTTCGCCAGCCGCCCTCATTGCCTGGCGGTCGGCGATGGGCCTGGGCGCTGCGCTGATGATGCCCGCGACGCTGTCCATAGTTACGGTGGTGTTTCCCAAAAGGGAACGCTCGCGTGCCATCGCCATATGGGTGGGGTTCGCCGGTGCGGGCGGGGCGCTGGGCCTGCTGGGCGGCGGCATACTGCTGGAGGCATTCTGGTGGGGGTCGGTCTTTTTCGTGAACGTGCCCATAGCCGCTGCGGCCCTTATTGCGACGGTGGCCATCGTGCCGACGTCCAGGGACTCGGAGAAACGGCCTTTGGACTGCGTCGGAGCGGTGGTGTCGATTGTCGGGCTGGCCGCGCTGCTCTACGCCATTATCGAAGGCCCTGCGCGTGGTTGGGGCGAGCCGCTAACCATTGCCGGGTTCGTGGCGGCGGCGGTGCTTTTGACCAGCTTCGTGTTGTGGGAGTTACGTACGAACTGGCCGATGCTCGACCCCAGGTTCTTCAAAAACCGACGGTTCTCCATTGGCAGCATCTCCATAACAATGGTGTTCCTCACCATGTTCGGGTTCTTTTTCGTCATCACCCAGTATTTCCAGTTCGTACAGGGGCTCTCGCCGCTAAATGCCGCCGTCCGTACGCTTCCTCTCACCGGCATTTTCATACTGATATCGCCGCTGAGCGTCACGCTCAAGCGCCGCTTCGGGGGTCGCGCAACCGTGACGTTCGGGCTGCTCGTCGGGGCGCTCGGCTTCGGCATGTTCGGGCTTTTGACCCCCGACTCTCCCTACTGGTTCATCGTCATTCCCATGATGATCATGTCCGGGGGCATGGCGATGATGATGGCGCAGTCGTCTGAAGCCATAGTCACGTCCCTACCGCAGGACAAAGCGGGGGTGGGTTCGGCCGTGAACGACACGACCCGCGAGGTGGGCGGTGCCATCGGCATCGCGGTTATGGGCTCTATCCTGGCGGTAGGGTACCGGTCTGGACTCGGCGACGTTGTCGACACTCTCACCCCCGAATCGGCGGAGCGCGTGCGGGACTCGATCGGGCAGGCGCTTGCCGTAGCGGCAGACGCCCCGGCCGAGCAGGCGCGGCTCATCACTGACGCTGCGGCGAATGCGTACACCGACGGCCTGGCTCTGGCGTTCTTCGTGTCGGCAGGTTTGATGGTGGCAACGGCCATCGTGGTGGCTGTGTTCCACGCCGGTGATGGCCCAGAGGTCCAGGCGCCAGAGGTCCAGGCGCAAGAGACGCAGACGCAACAAGACTCAGGGGCCTCTCCCATATAATCTGGCCGAGTCCTGACGGCGCTATAAGCGCTAGCGGGTAATTTTCGACCCGTGGGCAATTTTGGAGTGGAGGTGTTGCGGTGCCCGATACCGATCTGTTCAGGAAAGCCTGGGGCAAGTTTGCTACCGGCGTCTCGGTCATAACGTCTACCGACGAGGACGGGAACGTGCATGGCATGGCCGCGAACGGCATTGCCTCGGTCTCCCTTGACCCCATGCTGGTGCTGGTGTGTGTAGACCACCGGCGCAATACCTACAAGCGCATCCGCGACTCGGGCCGGTTCGCCATAAACATTCTCCGCGACGACCAGGTAACGGTCGCCGAGCACTACGCGCGTCCCCCGGAGACGCGGGTGACCGGGCCCGACTCAGACGTTGTGATTACCAAGACCGGCGGGGCGAAGATCGAAGATAGCCTGACGTTCATGGACTGCGCCGTTTTCGAAGAGTTCACCCAGGGCGACCACACAATATTCATAGGCCGGGTAGAACACCTGGAGGTCGGTGAGGGCAAGCCGCTCATCTTCTTTGAGTCGAAGTTCAACGAGATTGCTCACGACGGGAAAGCCCCTAACTGGGGTTAGGGGTTCTCCGCCGGGCTCGTCAGGGCTTCTTCCGCTTTTTGCCTCATCGCTTTCGCCATTGGCCGATCACGTTTAACCGGCGTCGAACCCGGTGAGACTGCCTACGTATAGCATTAGTAGTTTGTAACTAATTTCACTAGATTCCGGAGTCTTGATGGACGAGCTTTCCCGTCTAGCCAGGATTCGCACTGAAATCCTGGCCGGACTCACCGTCTCCCTGGCGCTCGTGCCCGAGGCGGTGGCCTTTGCTTTTGTGGCAGGCGTCGGGCCGCTGGTTGGCCTGTATGCCGCATTTATTGTCGGCCTCGTAACCGCCGTGTTTGGCGGTCGACCGGGGATGATTTCTGGTGCCACAGGGGCGCTCGCCGTCGTCATGGTCGCCCTGGTGAGAGACCACGGCGTCGAGTACCTGTTCATAACGGTGGTGCTGATGGGCATCATCCAGGTCACTGTCGGTGCGCTGCGGCTGGGCACGCTCATTCGCATGGTGCCGTACCCGGTAATGCTGGGGTTCGTGAACGGCCTGGCCATAGTCATTTTCCTGGCCCAGTTGGACAGCTTCAAACACACAGGCGCTGACGGGCACGAGGCCTGGCTTCCCGCGGGCGACCTGGCGATCATGGTCGGGTTCGTCGCCCTGACCATGGCGGTGATCTTCCTGCTGCCCAAGCTGACCAAGCGATTCCCGTCGGCGTTAGCCGGTATTCTCGTCGTGTCCGGCATCGTCATCGTCGGCGGGGTGGCCACCAACACGGTGGGCGACCTCTCGAGCATTTCGGGTGGCCTGCCCTCGTTCGGCATTCCCGACGTGCCCTTCTCGTTCGAGACTGCGCGGATCGTTTTACCGTACGCCTTCATACTCGCCGCAATCGGGTTAATCGAGTCCCTGCTTACCCAGACGCTGATCGACGGGATAACCGAGACGAAGAGTCAGAAGAACCGTGAATGCATGGCCCAGGGCGCGGCAAACGTGGTGACCGGGTTCTTCGGCGGCATGGGCGGGTGCGCGATGATCGGCCAGAGCATGATTAACATCAAGTCCGGCTCCCGCTGGAGGTTGTCGGGCATAGTGGCGGCGGTACTGCTGCTCATCTACATCCTGTTCGCCTCATCGCTCATCGAGCGCATCCCCATCGCTGCCCTGGTTGGCGTCATGTTCATGGTGGTTATCGGAACGTTCTCGTGGTCCAGTCTGAGAATTATCCGCAAAATCCCCCTGTCCGATGCGCTGGTCATGGTCATCGTCTCGGCCGTGACGGTCGCCACCGACCTGGCCATCGCCGTGGTCGTCGGGGTAATAGTTTCCGCGCTGGTATTCGCCTGGAACACGGCTCGTGGCATATATGTCGAGTCCACGACAGACACCGACAGCAACCGGCGCGTTTACACGTTGCACGGGCAG
>CAVOCN010000196.1:0-3585 GCA_963694205.1 Dehalococcoidia bacterium
GCGATTTCGAGGATGTACCCGAGTCCTTGGCACAACTCATCGACGCCAACTACCCGGTTGCCAGAGGATTCGTACCGAAAACCGATGCCGCCGATAAGCTAGTTAATCAATGGAAGAACCCCGAGTTCAACCGACTGGTCACACAGGTAAAGGAAGCCGAAAATCGCGGTTTTACCGATGCTTTGTTTTTTCTCTTTGATTTGGCCGGCGAGGGTGCCGATACGTTAATCGACATCATCGTTAGAACCAAGGCCTCCTCAAAACGCAAGGGACGGATGCATGACGCATCAATGCTCTCTTCCAAGGACAAACGGGGCATTACTGTTGCTAGTTTCCCCGACGGTTCTGAGGCCGACATGGCGATGCTGAAGGGTTTGGCCATGGCACGGAAGTACAAGAGCAAAGCTGATGAGTGGCTTGCTTTGGGATCGATTGCTGACAGCTCAAATTTGGTAGATGGGTTCGGTTACAGCAAGGAATTATGGGAGTCGGATTCAGAGCTTGACGAACATGCGAAAACGTTCTTAAAGCCTGGAAAGGCACTCCATGCCGACGGCCGAAGGATCGGTAGGAACGAACGTTGTCCATGCCGAAGCGTTCTCAAATACAAAAAGTGCCACGGAAAGTAACGTAGCTTCTCTCGAAGGAGAACAGACCCAATGCAAGCATCTGACATTAGAAAAATAGGCGTGGTTGGGGCCGGGCTGATGGGACACGGTATTGCGCTGGAGCTGGCGGCTAACGGCTACGAGGTGCATCTGCACGACCTCTCCGATGAGTTGCTCGAACGCGCCGTCGAAAACATCCACGAGGGGCTCGACCGCATGGTTGAGTACGGCATGCTGAGCGAAAAAGAGGCCGACGACGCGCCCGACCGGCTGTGGGTGGGCACCGACCTGGAAGGGATGGTCGGTGATGTGGACCTGGTGATAGAGGCGGCGGTGGAGGACGTGGACGTAAAGCGAAAGGTGTTCGCCGAGCTGGGTCGGCTGGCCCCGGCGCACGCCATTCTTGCGTCGAATACGTCGAGCTTCAGGCCCAGCCTGTACGCGACCGAGTCGGGTAGGCCAGACAAGGTAATAGTTGCTCACTACGCGAACCCGGCGTTTCTTGTGCCGATGGTGGAGATTGTGCCTGGCCCGGAGACGTCTGACGAGACGATGGGTGTGACGGTGAACTTCATGGAGTCTATTGGCAAAAAGGCTCTGGTGGCCAAAAAAGAGGTACCCGGCTTCATCTTGAACCGGCTGCAAACGGCGCTGCTAAGGGAGGCGATGTGGCTGGTGGACAACGACGTGGCAGACCCCGAGGACATCGACACGGCGCTCAAGTACGGCACTGGACGACGGTGGGCGTTCGCGGGGGTGTTCGAGGTGTTCGAACTGGCGGGCTGGGACGTGGTGGAGCGGATTTTCAAAGAGGTGGGGCCGTCTCTCGCATCTTCTTCAGAGGTGCCTGACGCACTGAAGACGCTGGTGGAACGCGGCGACTTCGGCGCGAAGACCGGCCGAGGGTTCTACGAATCGAACGACGAGTGGGTCGACGAGACGCGCTCGCGCATTGCCTACGGCATGGCGGGCACGGAGCGGCTGTGGAGCGAGTGGGCGGGGCGCGACGGCGAGTAGAGGCCCACAACACACAGGGCGCCGGCGTGGGCCAAGGCGCTGGCAATAACGCGCCGGAGCGGGCAAAATTACACTCCGAACTTGCTGAACCACAACTATTAAGAGGCCCCAATGACCGACGCATCTTTACCCATTCTTCCTACCTCTGTTATCGGCTCGCACGCGCTGCCTTCTTGGCTTTATACGGCCATTGAGCACATTGAGCGGGGCGAGTACGGGCGCACCGATGAGCGCGAGGCCTACGACGACGCGGTTGACCTGGCGATGGCCGACCAGACTCGCGCGGGCATTGATGTTATTTCCGACGGGGAGATGCGCCGGTGGATGTTCGTGCAGAATTTCTACTCGCACATTGAGGGCATTGTCGAGGAGCCCGCGCTACGCACGGTCGGGCCTTATGGCTACGACTCTCCTCAGCGCTTCAAGGCGGTCGAGCCCGTCTCCGTGCCCTCGGGGCTCGGAATTGTGGAGGAGTACGAGTACGCGAAAACGCGTACGGACGTGCCGCTAAAAGCGACGTGCCCTGGCCCGCTAACGATCTCGATGCATATTCGGCCGGGCGATGTTTATAAGGACCGGGTCGCGCTGGCGAGCGAGTTTGCGCCCATCATCAATGCCGAGCTAAAGCGGCTGGTCGCCGCGGGCGCGACGTTCATTCAGTTAGACGAGCCGTCGTTCGCTATTGTGCCCGGCGCGCTGGGCGACTGGGTTGAGATGTACAACGCCTGCGTCGAGGGCGTGAAGGCCAAGACGGCCCTGCACATTTGCTTCGGCAACCTGGCGTCACGGCCAAGAGGGAAGCGCGAGTACGCATGGATGTGGCCGGCGCTCAATGACGTTAAGGCCGACCAGTTCGTGCTGGAGTTCGCCAACCGCGAGATGGTCGATGTTGACCTGTGGAAACAGGTCGGGGAGCAACGCGAGCTTGGCATAGGCATCATCGATGTGAAGTCGTTCTACATTGAGACGCCCGAGGACGTGGCCGAGCGCATACGCCGCTTCTTAGAATTCGTGCCCGCAGACAAGCTGTGGATTAACCCCGACTGCGGCTTTTTCACCATGCCCCGGTGGATTACCGTGCAGAAGCTAAACAACATGGTTGCCGGTACCCGCATAGTTCGCAAAGAACTGACCGGCTAGAGGGCGTGGACCCCTCGATAGCCGCTCGCACTATCGTTGGTCGGCGCACGCTCGCCGACCTGCTCGACCACCGCGCCGAAGCTGACGCGCGGAAGACGTTTCTTATTTTCGAGGACGCCGACCGCTCGCGTAGTTCTTGGACGTACGCCAAGTTCAACGCAACAGTTAATAAGACGGCCAACGGGCTTACCCAGCTTGGCGTGCGCAAGGGCGACCGGGTGAATGTGCACATGACGAACAGGCCGGAGTTCCTGTTTTTCTGGTTCGCGCTGGCCCGCATGGGCGGGGTGATGGTGCCGACCAACCCGTTGTCGCCGCCGGACGAGCTGGCGTACCCGGTTAGCCACTCTGAGGCGGTGTTGACGGTGACGATTCCGGCGCTGCTGGCTAACGTCCAGGCCATGCGCGGCCAGTGCCCGGCCGTGCGCCAGGTGATTCTATGCGGCGCCGACGGGCCTGAGCCGGGGGTGCTGACGTTCGAGGCGCTGACGGACGGCCAGTCGGAACAGGCACCCGAGGCAGACGTTGAGTCGCTGGACGACGCGGCCATCCTTTATACGTCGGGGACGACCGCCCGGCCAAAAGGCGTGCAGGTGACGCAGGCCAACTACGTTTTTCTCGGTGAGCAGGTGTCCAAGAACGTGGGCCTGCGACCGGACGACCGGTGGCTGATAACGCTGCCGCTGTTCCACGGCAACGCTCAGTACTACTCGGTCATGACGGCGCTGACGGTGGGAGCAAGCATCGCGGTGATGGAGCGCTTCTCGGCTTCGCGCCTGATGCAGCAGGCCGCCGACCACCGGGCCACTGTGCACTCTTC
>CAVOCN010000197.1:0-3567 GCA_963694205.1 Dehalococcoidia bacterium
GGTGAATGAGCGTGCCTGCATAGTTGCCGCAACCAGGGCATCGCCCATTACCAGCGCCGCCGTGGTGCTCGAGGTCGGCACCAGCCCCAGCGGGTCGGCTTCGGCGTCGACCTCGGCATTCAGGACGATATCGGCCGCATCGGCCAGAGGGGAAGCGGCCTTGCCCACTATCGCCACGATGGTGGACTCCAGCGCCTTGAGCGAGGGCACGACCTTGAGCAGTTCAGAAGAACCGCCGCTCTTAGAGACCATGACCGTCGGGTCGCCCACGCCGTAGACGCCCAGGTCGCCGTGCGCCGCCTCCGCAGCGCTGACGTACACGGCGGGCACCCCGACGCTACGGAGCGACGAGGCAATTTTTTCAGCCACCAGGCCCGACTTGCCTACGCCCATGAACACGACCTTCGTGGGCGCTGCCAGTAATGCCCGCACGGCCTCAGAGAACGAGTCGTCGAGCCGGGCACGGACAGCCAGCAGAGCGCTCGCTTCAGTCTCGAAGACCTTTGCCGCATCGGCTACAAAGTTATCGGTTCCAGACACGTCAGGCCCTCCCCTCGGCGAATTTTCGCCTGACCCGTTCAAGGTCATCCGGCGTATCCACGCCCATCGACGGGCTCTCCGTGCGAACCGTCAGAATGTCGATACCCGCCTCCAAGAACCGGAGTTGCTCCAGCCGTTCGGACGTCTCCAACTCGCCCACGGGGAGGGCCGGGTAGGCCGCAAGCGCCGACCGCCTGAACCCGTACAGGCCCACGTGGCCCCAGAACTGGACCGCAGCCGGCCAGTCTTGCTCTTGAGCGTCTCGCACATAAGGCACCGGGCTGCGGGAGAAGTACATCGCCCGACCCGCGCTGTCGACGACTACCTTGACCACGTTCGGGTCCTGAATATCACCGAGGGCCGCAATTGGGTAAACCGGCGTGGCGACAGCGGCGTCCGAATCGCGCAACGCCACAATTACTTCGTCAATAAGTTCTGGCTCAATCAAGGGTTCGTCACCCTGGACGTTGACGATAATTTGAGAATCCAATTTGTCCAGCACGCTGGCAATCCTGGCAGTTCCTGAGGGGGCGTCGGGAGATGTCATGTGTACCGAAAAACCCCAGTCCCGAACATGCTCGGCAACCTGCGGGGAGTCGGTAGCCACCGAGACCGAGGATACCAGACGGGCGCGGGCCGACCGTTCGCACACGTGCCTGAGCATGGGCTTGCCATCAATGTCGGCCAGCACCTTGCCCGGCAGGCGCGAAGATTCCATGCGCGCGGGAATAACGACCTGGGCCGTCGGAGTATCAACCATTCGCCGACCCCCGATTTGCGTTTCGGGTCATGTTTTGGGCCGCGTTCGCCAGCACCTTTATGCCTGAGGCGCTCTTACGCAACGGGCCGGGCAGGCGAGCCAGCGGGTAGAGCGCCGTGTCCAGGCGGCTCAGCATGCCGGGCCCACCAGCAATGGCGAAGTCGAACAGGCTGCGAGTCGCCGCCCCCCTGCCCGTCAGCGCACCGAGCAGCGCCAGTGCAGCGGCCCGCTCGTGCACCAGCCGACCGAAGCGCCGCGACTCCTTCTCGTTCATATGCGTGGCAACGGTGGCCTTATCCACTAGTTGCTGAAGACATTCGAGTAGCCGACCGGGCGCATCGAAGAGCCCCACGTCAAAATCGAAAAAGCTCACCAGTTCTGGGGGCGGGTCGGTTACGCCCAGGCCCTCCATTAGCTTGTTGCGGGCCCTGGCCACGTTGCGGCCCTGCGTGGTCGCCGCCATGTTCGAAGTCTGGCCCTCGTGGCGACGCAGTTTAAGCAACGACTCTTTGAGCACGCTGGCCGAGTACCCGGCGAGGGCCAGTTTCACCCACAGGTCGTAGTCCTCGGCAGGGGCGAAGTCGGGGTCGTAGCCGCCAACCTCATCGACTGCGTCGCGGCGAAACATCACTGCCGGGTGATAAAGAGAAACGGTGTTCGCCAGCAGCGAAAACAGGAACTCTCCCCTGCCACGCAGGTCGCCAGACCAGCCCCCTTCGGCCTTGCCCTCCCGGGAAATGAGCTTCACGCCGGAGCCGACCACGGCCACGTCATCGCCGCTCCGGTCCATCGCCGTCTTTTGGCGCGCAATGCGTTCGGGCATGCACACGTCGTCGGCGTCCATGCGCGCAACCAACGGCGAATCAATCATCCCTAGGCCCCTATTCAGGGCGCCCGTCTGACCGAGATCGCTGTCGAGCGCAACCAGATCCACACGCGAGTCGTCAAAAGACTGCACGTCCTCCCGGCTGCCGTCCGTAGATGCGTTGTCGAGTACCAGCAGCCGCAGGTCCTTGTGGCTCTGAGCCAGCACGCTGGCGACGGCCTCTTTCACGAACGGCTGCCCGTTGCGCACCGTCATCAGGACGGTCACCGGTGGCCAGCCGCTCATGCCAGTTCTTCTCTTATTGACCGCACGTAGCGGTCAATTGCCTCGGTCCAAGGCGGCAAGGGGGGCAGTCCGGCGTAACCGAGGTTCAAACTGGTAAGAACCTCACAGTCGGGCACCGGGGCGACCCTGGGGAAATGGCTCGAATCCACGTCTTCTACAGCCGTATTTAGGCCCGCCGAAGTCAGTATCTTGCGAACGTACTCGGCACGAGAGGCCCCACCGGAGTTGGCCAGGTGAAATAGCCCGACCGCACCCATCTCTACCAGTGAGATGAGCCTGTCGGCAACGTCGCCCGTGTAGGTGGGCGAGCCGTGCTTGTCCGAAGCGCTTTGCAGCGCGCCCTCGGCCGCCTGCGCTTCTCGGATGCGGGCCGCCACGAAGTTGCGGGCGTGTCCCGAATTGCCCCCGAAAAGCCACCCCAACCGCAAAACCAGGCTGCGGGAGCATAGCTCGGCGGCGTAACGCTCCCCGGCGTGCTTGGAGCGAGCGTAAACGGTTTTGAGTACCACCGGGTCGTACTCGTTGTACGGCCGAACCTCGTCACCAAACAGGCCGCAGGTACTTATTTGCACCAACGTCGTGCCCGCTTCCTCGCAGGCGATGGCCAGGTTGCGCACGCCCCAGGCGTTCACCCGGAACGCGTCTTCAGGCGACCGCTCAGACGGGTCGACGTGCAAAACCGCCGTGTTGATGACCGCGTCGGGCTTTATGGCCCCTATGTGCCCGGCGACTGCGCCAGCGTCGGTAATGTCCAGGTCGAGCCGAGAAGGCGCGGTCGCCCGCCAGCGTCCGGTCGCCAACAGGGCGGCGCGTACGTCGCGGGCGAGCATGCCGTCACCACCGGTAATGAGGGCCGTCTTTAGTGGCGGCATAGCTCTAGCGGTGCTTCAGATCCCAGTCGTAAGGGATGCTCTCGTCGAAGGGGTCGAGGCGAGATATCTCGCCGGGGTCGTGTGGAACGGTGGCGCAGTTGGCCACTATCGCCGGTTCATTGCCGACGGCCTTGAACCCGTTGTAGACGCCGGTCGGAATACGCACGAGGTCGTAATTCTCCCCGCCCAGGTAGATCTCCTGTAACTGGCCCACTGTCGGCGAGCCCTCGCGCTGGTCGTAGAGTGCAAGCTTTATCCGCCCGGAGACGACCGCGTAGTTCTGC
>CAVOCN010000198.1:0-3563 GCA_963694205.1 Dehalococcoidia bacterium
GCCATGCCCGTGTCGGAGGCTTTGTACGGGGCCAGCGTCAGTTGCAGGCACTGTCGTGCCATGGCCGAGTCCATCATCTGCTGTTCGCCGGATATGATGCCGTCGATGAAGGCTGCTGCGGCTGCGTTGAAGCCCTCAAGCCAGTCTGACGGCGTCTGGAAAGTCACGGTCTCGGTGCCTTTGAACAGCATTACCGGCGGCAGGTCGTGCATTTCCCCGGTGGAGCGGGTCACCCAGATAGCTCCCTTGGAGCCGGTGAATTCGAAGAAGTCGTCTACCGGGTAGTACTTGCCTCTAATTTCCATTTCTGGGGCGTTGACGGCCTCCATGATGCCGAGCAGGTCGCGCCCGACGTGCTTCCAGATAACGGCGGTTGGCGACTCGACCATGAAGTCGTCTGTTTTGGTGATGATGGCTGACACCGACTCGGCCTCGCCGGCCAACCACACGGCCGTGGCGAACTTGTGCCAGCCGCCGTCGAAGGTGAGGCCGCCAGGGTTGTTGGCCGGTACCCTGCGCCACTCCAGCGCGCTTTCGGTCACGGTGACCTCCGGCTTTGCCAGCGCTTTGCCAAGAAAGGTGCGCATACGCATAGACGACATTTCCCCGATGGCACCTGAGTCTATTAGTTGCTTTGCTTTAACGAGGGGCGGGTAGTAGATGAAGTTTTCGGTTACCCGGAACATGGCGTCTGTTTTGGCATCGACTGCCGCAAGCCGGTCGGACTCGGCCACGGTGGGGGCGACGGGCTTTTGGGTGGAGACGTGTTTGCCCATTTGCAGGGCGGCGATGGCCTGGTCGGGGTGCATGTGGGTGGGGGTGAGGAGTTCTACCGCGTCCACGTTGGGGTCGTTTAAGACCTGCTCGTAGTCGGTGTAGATTTTCGGGTCGATGCCCCACTGCTTCGCCGCCGCTTCGGCTCGCTCCCGTACGGGGTCGCACAGAGCGTATATCTCTGCATTGGGGTGCTTCAAATAGCCGGGGAACGACACGTAAGAGATCGCCCCGCAGCCGATTATTGCTATTTTGATCTTCGTCATTTTTGCTCCAATTCGGTCAGCACGGCGCGCCAGAATTTCCGGTTTCACGCAAGGCGGACACCAGAATGCCGGGCTGAGGCGCAGATCGTCTCACATCTGGTCCACCCCTGGCGGGATTGACAAGCGGGGCGCGCCAGATCAACCTACCGGCAACCTTTCCTTCAGCGAGCTATTTTTTTTTGGCCACTTCGACTACTTCAGGCAAACCCACCCTCAAGATAACCGTGCTCAACGACTTGCGCTGCCCGATGCGTGACGGCGTGGAGTTGATGGCGGACGTGTACATGCCCGCCGAGGGTGGACCGTTTCCGACGGTTATTTCGCGCACCCCGTACGACCGGGGGAACGACATGATTCACACCGTGCCGTCGGCCGTGTCCCTCGCTCAACAGGGCTTCGCGGTGGTGTCGCAGGACGTGCGGGGACGCTACGACTCGGACGGGGACTGGTACCCGTTCCGGAGCGAGGCTGACGACGGAGCCGACACGCTGAAATGGGCGGCGGCGCAAGCCTGGTCGAACGGTGAACTGGGAATGACGGGGGCGTCCTATTTCGGACTGACCCAGTGGCAGGCGGCCCAGAGCGGCGACCCGAACCTGAAGGCGATTTTGCCGAGGGTCGCCTACTCCGACGTGCACAGCAACTGGGTGTACACCGGCGGTGCTTTGCAACTGGCGTTCGGCCTTTCGTGGTCGATAACCATGTCTACCCGCACCAACCGCAAGCAGCCTATGTACCTGCCGGACGAGGTGAACCTGGCGTCGCTGTTTTGGAACCTGCCGATGATAGACGCCGACGAGGCTGCCGGTCGCAAGATCGCCCACTGGAAGGACTGGATTTCTCACCCGTCGTACGGCGAATACTGGGAGGGGATGAGCCCCATCGGCAGTAACTACGGCGAGGCTTCGGCGGCGGCGTACCACTCGGCGGGCTGGTTCGACGTGTTTTTGCAGGGGTCGTTGAACAACTTTATCGGCATGACGGCCGGGGCCAAGACGCCCGAGGCGCGGAGGAATCAGAAGCTGCTCGTCGGCCCCTGGATTCACCAACTGGGCGACGAGGGCACCGCTTCCAAGACCGGCGACATAGACTTCGGCCCCAATGTGCTGATCGACGTGCAGGGCGAGCAGACGCGCTGGCTGAACGCACACCTGAAGGGCGAGGACGACGGCATTCTCACCGAGCCGAGGGTGAAGGTGTTCGTGATGGGTGCGAACCGCTGGCGCGAGGCGGACGAGTGGCCGATACCGGGCACCCAGTACACGCCGTGGTACTTCGGGTCTGGCGGCAACGCCAACTCGATGCTGGGCGACGGGACTGTTGCACCGGAGCAGGCGCCTGGGGCTGGGAGCGACGGGTTTACGTATGACCCCATGCACCCGGTGCCGACCATCGGCGGGGCGGTGTGCTGCCTGGAAGCGGCGTCACCGGTAAGCATGGGGCCGCAGGACCAGCGGCCCGTGGAGTACCGGCAGGACGTGCTGTGCTACACGTCGGAGCCCATGACCGAGCCGTTGGAGGTCACCGGGCCGGTGAAGGCGGTGGTGTACGTGGCATCCAGCGCCGTGGACACGGACTTCACGGCCAAGCTGGTGGACGTGCGGCCCGATGGCTACGCAATGAACGTGGCCCAGGGCATACAGCGTGCCCGCTACCGGGACGGCGCGCGCGACCCGGAGCTAATGGATCCGGGCGAGGTGTACCGCATTGAGATAGACCTGTGGTCGACCAGCATCTGCTTTATGCCGGGCCACCGGTTGCGGGTGGAGATTTCCAGTTCCAACTTCCCCCAGTTCGACCGCAACCTCAACACCGGCGAAGAGTACGGCAAGACCACCGCGATGGTCGCGGCCGACCAGACCATTTACCACGACGCCGACCGCCAGTCGCACATCGTGCTGCCGGTGGTACCGGCGTAGGGGTGTTGGTTGGAGTGGATCGCCTCCCGACTGTGCTTCGGCCAACGTGGAGGACGAATCGGCTTGAAAGGGACGCCAATGACACCTGAACAGATAGTTGAGGAACTCGAGCGATTCCTCGAACAACTCAACACGGCAATTCAGGCGGCCAAGGAACAGCGCACCGGAACGGCAGATAATTTCCTATCGATGTTGCGCAGATCGGCAGCGAAGGTAGGACTTTTGGTTGACGACATCCTTGGCAATAATGCCTCGGCACTGATCGCCAACAGTATCCTGAATCCGACGATTGTGGCAGGAACCGGCTCATACGCGGCGGCTTCAGTCGAGCGTGCAATTGGCGCTGTACAAGGGGGCCTTTATCCTAGGCGGGCACCAGCCTCCGTGCTCATGATTGCTGACGAAGAATTAAAAAGAAGATGTGTTCCGCTTCTGTCCGGGAGTCAGCCATTTGACACCGCTCTACGAGAGGCGACGACCATCTTGGAGACCCGGATCAGAACGAAGGTTCCTCAGAGCGTGCTAGCCGAAAGGCTGCCCGATGCTCGTCAACATACCGGCGAAAAGCTTGTGGATGGCCTCTTTAAACCGGGCGATCCAGCCA